>QCNA01000001.1 GCA_003213375.1 Prochlorococcus sp. AG-424-A03
GTCCAATCGATGGTTTTATCCTTGGAATAAACACGAGAGTTGGTGAAAGACCTCAAAATGAAGGGATTTTGGATATTGGTTCTAGTCAAAAAATGGAAGCTTTGATAGAGGTTTATGAATCTGATATCGATAGAGTCTTTATCTCTCAGAATGTTGAATTGAGCAGTGAGAATGGAGGTTTCCAAAAAAATCTTAAGGGAAAGGTGATTAGGATTAGTCCTCAGGTAAAACAAAGAAAAGTTCTATCGACTGATCCAACAGGGGATGCTGATTCACGTATTATCGAGGTACTAGTAAAATTAGATCAAGATTCTATAGATATAGTTCAAAACTATGCAGGAATGAAAGTGATTGCAATATTTATTCCCTAATGAGTTTTTCTTTTTTAAAATTTAGGAAAATACCATTAGCTTGGTTGTTATTAACTAGGCAACCATTAAGGTTAGCAGTAGCCATAGCTGGAATCAGTTTTGCAGGGATTTTGATGTTTATGCAATTAGGTTTTAGAGATGGTTTATTTGACACGAGCGTAACTATTCATAAACTTCTAGATGCCGATCTTGTTTTGATAAGTCCCAGATCAAAAAGTTCTATAAGCATGAGTGGATTTCCAAAAAGAAGATTAATTCAAACTCTTGCAGTAGAAGATGTTGAAAAAACTGCTCCAGTTAATCTAAATTATTTACTTTGGAGAAATCCCGAAAATCTTAAAACTAGATCAATACTTGCATTAGGTTTTAATCCCTCCGATTCACTTCTTTTAGATGAGGGATTCTCAAAGAAAGCTTATAAATTGAGAAATCCATCAAGAGTTCTTTTTGACAAACTATCTAGACCTGAATTTGGACCGATTGAAGAATGGTTCTTATCTGAAAAAAAAGTTGAGACTGAGGTTGCGGGAAAAAGAGTAATTGTTGAGGGCCTTGTGGAGTTGGGACCGTCTTTTGGTGCAGATGGTAATTTGATAACTAGTCGAGAAACCTTCTTAAGACTTTTTCCTGCTAATCCTCCTGGCAGTATAGAGATTGGTTTGGTAAAGCTAAAAAAAGGATCTGATCCTGAATTGATTTCAAGGATATTAAATAACTCACTACCTAATGATGTTAGGGTTCTTACAAAAAATCAATTTATAGAATTTGAGAAGAATTATTGGAAAAATAGTACTGCAATAGGTTTTATATTTAGTTTGGGAGCATTGATGGGTTTTGTTGTAGGGTGTGTGGTTGTTTATCAAATTCTTTATAGTGACGTTACAGATCACCTCCCAGAGTACGCCACCTTATTGGCAATGGGTTATAGACTAAAGTCCCTTTTCTTTGTTGTAGCTAGAGAGGGGTTTTTGTTGGCATTGTTTGGTTATTTACCAGCTTATTTCTCTGGTCAAATACTTTATTCAGTTATAAGAAGTTCTACGAAACTCCCAATAATAATGGACGCAGATAAAACTATTTTAATTTTCGTATTGGTTTTAGTTATGTGTATGGGGTCCGCCGCCGTTGCGATGCGTAAATTAGTTGACGCTGATCCTGCCGAAATTTTTTAACAATTGAAGATAAATGGTTAATGCAAAAAAATCAAAAAAAATTTTTAAAAATCTTGAAACAGTCTCAATAAATAATTTGAGTCACTTTTATGGAAAAAATGAGAATAAGAAACAAGTTCTTAATAACGTTAATTTAAATATTGAAAAAGGAGAGTTGGTTCTTTTGAAAGGACCTTCTGGATGTGGTAAAACGACTCTTTTAACATTAATTGGTGCTTTGAGAACCTGTCAAAGTGGAGATTTAACTGTATTAAATAATCAGTTAAATGGAGCATCAAGGAAAACTCGTCAGATTCTTAGAAGAAGTATTGGAATGATTTTTCAAGGTCACAATCTTCTGAGATGTTTAACAGCAGAACAAAATGTCCAGATGGGCGCCGATTTAATAAAAGGTTTAACATATTTGCAAAGACGTGAAATAGCGCGGAATTGGTTGTCAGCAGTAGGATTAGAAGAACATCATAAAAAGTTGCCAAATGACTTATCTGGTGGGCAGAAACAGAGAGTAGCAATTGCTAGAGCTTTATCTGCCAACCCAAAACTTTTATTAGCTGATGAGCCCACTTCTGCTTTAGATAGCGTTACAGGAAGAGAAATAGTAACCCTTTTAAGGAAACTCGCAAAAGAGCAAAATTGTTCTGTACTTATGGTGACGCATGATCCAAGAATTTCTGATATGGCTGATAGGATATTAAATATGGAAGATGGTAAAATATATAGTGCTCATAGTGAGCTAATATAATTAAAAGTTAAAAATTTTATGTCTAAGAGAAGGAATCTAAAAAAAGAAAAGCAGGAACGTAATAGAGCCTATGCTAGGAAATTCAAAAAAAGGAAATTAAGAACTGATGGAAGACCCGATGGTGGAAACGTTACAGGTACAGCAAATAATGGCGGTGCAGCTGATTAGGGAATATCTTTTGTTTTTATCTTTTGGAGTTCAATATATTATGCATATTTAAGACATAATCATGAATGTAAGTATTGTTATACCGACTTACAATAGATTACCTATATTAGAGAAATGTCTCTTTGCGCTTGAGAATCAAAAATTAAATACAAATATCAGTAATTATGAAGTAATAGTAGTTGATGATGGATCAACAGATGGGACAACCTCATGGATAAATAAAAACAAAGCTAATTTCCCACACGTTATTCTATTTCAGCAAGAACATGGAGGGCCTGCACTTGGAAGAAATTTGGGAGTAATTAAATCAAAATATGAAATTATTATATTCATTGATAGTGATCTTATTGTTTTAGACAATTTTATAAATTGCCACGTAGAAAAATTGCTTGCTTCTTGGAGAAAAAATGATAAAAAATGTTTTACCTATGGCTCGGTAGTAAATACATCTAATTTTCTAAATCCTCAGAGTGAAAAACATAAAATAATGGACACTTCTTTTGCTTACTTTGCTACTGGGAATGTTGCGATATCAAAAGAATTGATTTTAAGTGTGGGATTATTTGATACTTCTTTTAGTCTTTACGGTTGGGAGGATTTAGAACTTGGAGAAAGATTAAAAAAAATTGGTACAAAATTAATTAAATGTCCAAATGCAGTAGGTTTTCATTGGCATCCGCCATTTAATTGCGAACAAATAGATTCATTAATAGCTCAAGAAAAAGAGAGAGCAAAAATGGCGTTAGTGTTTTACAAGAAACATCCAAATTTAAGGGTTAGATTTATGATTCAATTAACTCCTCTTCATAATTTGCTTTGGCAAATTCTTTGTTTGGGGGGACTAATCAGTGTTGATAGAATCCTTCCTTTATTAAGATTCCTAGTAAATATAGGAAGAAATAGACTTGCACTTGAGATACTTAGGATCCCTCTAAATATGATTTACATTAAACAGTTAACCAAATCAAGATAAAAAAACTTTTAGAAATACACATCACTTGCTAGAATAATTGAAATAAATTTTACACATCTGACAGTTTCGGGTGAATTATTAATATTAATTCCCCGTCAGATGGAGGCTAACCCGAAACCCTTTTAAATTATGGCTGTTGTATCACTATCAGAAATGATGGAAGCTGGTGCTCATTTTGGGCATCAAACTAGACGTTGGAACCCCAAGATGTCTAAGTATATATATTGCGCGAGAAATGGAGTTCATATTATTGATCTTGTAAAAACAGCATTGTGTATGAACAATGCGTATAAATGGACAAGAAACGCAGCAAAAAGCGGTAAACGTTTCTTATTTGTAGGTACAAAAAAACAAGCATCAGATGTAGTAGCTCAGGAAGCTACACGCTGTGGAGCTGCATATGTAAATCAAAGATGGCTTGGAGGGATGTTGACTAATTGGACAACAATGAAAGCTAGGATTGAAAGATTAAAGGATCTAGAAAGAATGGAAAGTAGTGGTTCAATAGCAATGAGGCCTAAAAAAGAAGCTGCAGTATTAAGGAGAGAACTTGAAAGATTACAAAAATATTTAGGTGGACTTAAGGGTATGAGAAGATTACCAGATGTAGTTGTATTGGTTGATCAAAGAAGAGAATCTAATGCTGTATTAGAAGCTAGAAAATTAGATATCTCATTAGTATCAATGTTGGATACAAATTGCGATCCGGATTTGTGTGAAGTTCCAATTCCTTGTAACGATGATGCTGTTAGATCTGTGCAACTTATTTTAGGAAGACTTGCAGATGCCATAAATGAGGGTAGAAAAGGCTCTAATGCCGAAAGAAAAAATTAAATTCCAATTTAAACTTACTATTCACTATTTTTTATTACTTCAAATGGGAAACATTACAGCAAAACTTGTAAAAGATCTTAGAGACAAAACTGGTGCAGGAATGATGGACTGCAAAAAAGCACTTAACGAAACTGAAGGAAATCTAGATAAAGCTTTGGAATGGTTAAGAAAGAAAGGCATAGCAAGTGCTGAAAAGAAATCGGGAAGAGTAGCGGCTGAAGGGTCAATTGGTAGTTATATACATACTGGATCAAGAGTTGGAGTTTTACTAGAGTTAAATTGTGAAACTGATTTCGTTGCTAGAGGTGATATATTCCAATCTCTGTTGAAGGATGTCTCAATGCAAGTAGCAGCATGCCCAAATGTTGAATATGTATCAATCGATGAAATACCAGAAGATGTTGTAGAAAAAGAAAAGCAGATTGAAATGGGTAGGGATGATTTGTCAGGAAAACCAGAGCAAATTAAAGAAAGAATAGTTGAAGGGAGGATAGCAAAAAGACTGAATGAGCTTGTTTTGCTTTCACAACCCTATATTAAAGATAGTTCTCTAACAGTTGAGGATCTTGTTAAACAAGCAGCTGCAAAAATTGGGGAAAATATTAAAGTAAGACGCTTTACAAGATATACATTAGGTGAAGGCATTGAAAAAAATGAGATCGACTTTGCTGAAGAGGTTGCATCAATGCAAACAAACTAGTCACTTGAATGATTTGAATAATTTCAATAACTACATAAATATAGAAAAAATTGACTCTCAATTGGAGAGAGCAGACATACATAAAAGAATATTAACTAGAAATATCCATAGGGAATATGAACTTTATCTTAATCTAGTAAGAGATCTACTTTTCATCTCTGTAGAAAAAGGCCTTAATCAAATATATAGTTATCCAACAATTAATGAAAATTTCTTAAATGAAAATGAATACTATTGTCTTTTGGAAAAAAAAATAAGTAAATTAATATTTACGAATTTGCCCTTTTTAACAGTAGAACAATTAAAGATAAGTGAAATTGAAAAAAATATAAATAATGAAATTAATTTTACTACTTTTGATAGTTCCACAAAAACAAACGATGATCAAAAAGAAAAATTTCAATATGAAGATTTTTTTCAATTAAAAGAAACCACTCAGTTAGATATTAGTAACGAGTTTTCAAATACTTCTGAATATTATCAAGCTCAAAATTATGAGAAATTCGTATCACTTGATTTAGATCATAACGACCATAATAATTATTTATCTAAAAACAATATTTTTGAAAATTTAGGATTTGAAAAACAATTTATTTCCTCCCTACTTGAATTAATAGGAGAAGAAAAGATGGAAAAAACAAGACATTCAGAAAAAGAAAATATCAAACAAATGAATAACTTACCAAAAAATCAGATTCTTAATAATTTTGATTTAATAGACAAGTCATTGGAAAATTTACTATTGAATCTTTCATATGATATTAACCAAGAATTATTCAAGGCAAATCTAATAAAAAAGATGATATCTAGAGATTCCTTTGATTACTTAGTAAGTAAAAATTTTATGATAAAACATCCATATCCTTTTATTATTAATTTCGAATTAAACTTAAATCGGTCATCATTAAAAGGCAATAATTTTCCAAGCATTATTTTCTTCAATATATCTACTGTTGAATTGGAGTTTAAAAATTTAAATCTATCTATTCAAAGGAACAAAATAAATGAGCTAAAAAATCAATTTCAGCGTTTGATTAAAAAAGAGACATATTGGAGGCAAAAAGAAATAACTTTGAATAAGATACGTTGAAAAGATAACTCTTTTTTCAAATGTGACTATTAGCGGGAATAATAATAAATTAATTAAAGATTGGATAAGACCTCTTCAAAAATCTCTTACTATTGAAACTGAGAACAAATTTATTAATACATTAGGAAGAGAAAAATATTTTAATGATTATTTGCATGAATCATTAAAAAAACTGGATAATCTAAATCTCTCAGACGAATATTTAAGAATATTTTATGAATTTTCTAAAAAATATAATGAATATAATAAATTAGATGAAAATCAAAGAAAAAGGTTAATTATAGATACAAGAAAAAATCTTTATAAACTAGGTAAAACTTTAGAAATAGAAAGTTCTAATAATAATTCTAATAACGTTTTTCTCAATAAAGCTGATTCAAGTTTGTCTTTAGATTCAGATATTTCATTAATAAAAAATGTAGGAAAAGTTTATAAAAATAAGCTTAATGAATTAGGGATATTTCATATAAAAGATCTAATTAATTATTTCCCACGAACATATCTAGACTATACGAATAGAGTCAAGATAATAAATTTAAAACCAGATAATTTATACACTTGCCTCGCAAACGTTAAAAGATTTTATATTCATAAGAGTAAAAAAAATAGTAATTTATCAATAATGAATATTTTAGTTTCTGATGAAACGTCTTCAATAAAGGTTACAAAATTTTTTTTAGGAAGAAGATTTAGATCTTACTCCTTCTTCACTTCTCAAAAATCTTTGTATACTCCTGGGACCAAATTAGCAATTTCCGGTAAGGTTAAATTGACAGAGTATGGTAAAACTTTTGTAGATCCGCAGATTGAAATTCTTAAGGGTAGCAATGATAATTTTAATTTCTCAGGCAAAATATTACCATTGTATTCATTAGGTGAAGCATTATCAAATATGAGTTTTATAAAACTTATGAAAAAGGTACTAATTTATGCAAAGCAATATCCAGAAATTTTAAATAAAAAGCAACTTGATTCATTGTCTTTATTATCAAAAGGAGAGTCGTTGATTAATATTCATTTTCCACCAACTCAACAAGCACTTATTGAGTCAAAAAAACGTTTGGTTTTTGATGAGTTATTCCTACTTCAAATAAAGTTCCTACTTAGAAAAAGAAAGACGAATAAAAATATAACTTCTCAACAAATACCTCAAAAGAAATCTTTATTAAAAGAATTTTTAAATACTTTTCCTTTCGAATTAACAAAATCTCAAGAAAATGTTTTAAATGAAATTAAGAAAGATTTATCTAATCCTGTTCCAATGTCTAGATTGCTTCAGGGAGATGTGGGAAGCGGTAAAACCATAATTGCAATAGCGTCTCTTTTACTTGTCATTGAAAAAAACCTACAAGGTGCATTTATGGTCCCAACTGAGGTATTGGCAGAACAGCATTATAAAAATTTATTGAAATATTTGAACCCCCTTTTAGTTTCTGTTGAACTACTTACTGGAAATACTCCCCAAAAAAAGAGAAAAGAAATTTTCTCTAATTTGAACAATGGATTAGTTGATATCCTCGTAGGTACTCATGCATTATTTGAGGATAAAGTAATCTTTAATGCATTAGGGATGGTCGTGATTGATGAACAACATAGATTTGGCGTTACTCAAAGAAATAAATTATTAAATAAAGGAGAAAATACTAATTTGTTATCAATGACAGCAACACCAATTCCAAGAACTCTTGCGCTTTCTATTTATGGTGATTTAGATGTAAGTCAAATTACAGAACTCCCTCCTGGGAGAGTTCCTATAATAACAAAAATTATTTCAGAAGATGATATAACTAACTTGTTCAAGATTGTTGAAGATGAGATCAAGAAGGGAAAGCAAGCTTATGTGATTCTGCCACTAATAGAAGATTCAGAAAAAATGAATTTAAGCTCCGCAAAGAATACATTCAAATATTTATCAGAAGAGGTCTTTTTTAACAGAAAAGTTGGATTATTACATGGCAAATTAAGTTCACAAGAAAAGAATGAAGTAATTAATTCTTTTTTAAAAAATGAAATTAATATATTGGTTTCAACCACAGTAATTGAGGTTGGCATTGATGTTCCTAACGCCACAATTATGATTATTTATAATTCGGACAGATTTGGATTGTCCCAGCTACATCAATTAAGGGGGAGAGTTGGTAGAGGATCAACTAAATCTTTTTGTTATCTGGTAACCCCCGATAAAAATGGATTAGAAAATAAACGACTTTGTGTTTTGCAAAAATCTAATGATGGCTTTTATATTGCTGAAAAAGACTTAGAGCTTAGAGGTCCAGGCCAGATTTTAGGATATAGACAATCCGGATTGCCTGATTTTGTACTGGACAATTTACCTAACAATAAATTTCTTATTGATAAGGCTCGTGAAGAGGCTATTAAGGTTGTTAGTAATGATCCTGATTTAAAAGAAAATATTGTTTTAAGGAATATACTTATTGATAATTCTGATAATAAATTCATTCATGATTTCTTAAATTGAAAACTATCATTGTAATTTTTGATATATATGCCACTATAAATCAATTGCAAATTTCAATTGAAAATTTGGAATAAAATACCAATTAAAGATAATGGAGATAAATTAATAGCTATACCTAGCTGCCTAAAGTTTTTTGATCCTCACCCTTACTTTCATTTAGGAGCACCTTACAAGGATAAAACTTCTATTTGGAAATTAAGGGAGAAGGTCATAAATAGATTAGTAAAAGTAAATGATTATTTGATATCAAAAAGTAGTTTTAACCTTTTAATTTATGACAGTTGGCGACCTTTAGAAGTCCAGGAATTTATGTTTAAAAGGGCATTTTTATTAGAGTGTAAAAAATCCGATATTGATATTTCTTTTGAAAATATAAAATCTTATCCATCCATTTTAAAAAAAGTTGAAAAATTTTGGGCATATCCTTCTTATGACACTAGGTGTCCTCCCCCTCATTCAACTGGGGGTGCATTGGATGTTTGTTTATCAGATAAAGACGGAAATCTTGTTGAAATGGGAAGCATGGTTGATCAAATGGATGAGACCTCAAATCCTTATTTTTATGCAAGTATAAAGAATGAAGAAGCAATTATTTGGAATAGTAGAAGAAATTTATTAAGGGAAATTATGACTAAATTCGGATTTGCTCAACATCCTAATGAATGGTGGCATTTTAGTTATGGTGATCAATTATGGGCTTGGAAAAATAAAAAAGCAAATGCCCTTTATGGAAAAATTTAAATTTTATTGATTTTTATTCAGTAAATTCAATATATAATTTTCATCTTGAGTATTTATAAAATCTCCGAAATCCAAATCTAAATTACTCTTCCAATTATCAAATAAAGGTTGAAGAGTCTTTTCTAAATCGTTAAGTTCCATTCTTTGTAAAAATGGTTTAGCAAGCCTTTGTAGATTTTTACTTCCCCCCAACCATAATTGGTATTTGTTTTGCCCACTTCCAACAAGTGCTAATTCGGCCATATAAGGCCTGGTACATCCATTCGGACATCCTGTCATTCTAAATAATATTGTCTTTTGTATTTTTAGATCTAATAGTAAATTTTCAATCCTTTTTAATACATCGGGTAATATTCTTTCAGCTTCAGTCATTGCAAGACCACAAAGTGGTAGAGCAGGACAAGCTAAAGCGTGTCTTTGTATTTCATTAATGTTTTCTAAATTTTCGTATCCAATTTTTGATAGAGATTTTTGAATTTCATCTTTGTTTTTATTGGCGATATTACAAAGTAAAATATCTTGATTAGGTGTGAGTCTTAAATCTAAATTATATTTTTTAACAATACTTGTGATGGCATTCTTCTTCTCTCCAGATAATCTTCCTGATAATAGTGGTAAACCTACGAAATAGGAGGTTTTATTTTGTTGATGCCAACCTAGGTAATCAATAAGAACATTATCAGGTTCTTTTCTGATTTTTTTAATTTCTTTTTTGAAATACTTATCAGAAAGTATCTTCTTGAACCATTTAATACCTTTTCTATGAAGAAGATATTTCATTCTCGAATTTTTTCTTGATTTTCTATCACCATAATCTCTTTGAATAGCCACAATGCTTTGTATTAATTCATAAACATGAGGTTCTTCAACATATCCAAGTGGATCTGCAATTCTGGCAAATGTCTCTTCATTATTATGTGTACGACCCATACCACCTCCAACATAGAAGTTGCACCCTTCTAAGTTTCCATCTTTAGAGGTAAAGGCAACTATTCCTATGTCATTGGTAAGAAGATCAACAGAATTGTCCCCAGGAACTGTAACAGCACATTTGAATTTTCTCGGTAAATAAGTGGAACCATAGAGAGGCTCATCTTTTATCCCACTAAAAATATTATCTTTGAATTGGAGCTTTCTAATTGCTTCAATATCTTTATCAGGCTTTATGGTGTACTCTAAATCTCCATCAGCCCAAAGCTCTAAAAAAGTCCCCTGGCCAGCCATTGGTGTAAGAAGATCTGCAACTTTTTTTGCCAATGTTCTTGCAACATTATAGTCTGGCGAATCAAATGGAGCCGCAGGGGCCATAACGTTTCTATTTATGTCTCCACATGCAGCCAATGTGGAGCCCATTGAATTTACTATTGTTTTAATTACTTCCTTTAGGTTCTCTTTTCTGATTCCATGCATTTGAAAGGCTTGTCTTGTAGTGGCCCTAAGTGTTCCATTACCTAGTTTTTCAGATAATGCATCTAATGCTAAAAATAACTTCCCAGGGACTTCACCTCCCGGATTTCTTAACCTAAGCATCATTTGCCAATCTTTACTTTTGCCAGGCCTTCTATTTTCCCTGTTATCTTGTTGATAACTACCATGAAATTTTAATAACTGAACTGCATCGTTGGTAAAATGATCGCTCTCATTGACTAATTCTGTAGCAAGTGGTTCTTTAAGAAATTGGCTACTTTTTTTAAAATTTTCAAATTTAGAAACTTCTAGTCCATTTGCCAAACAAACAGTTTCTTCCTTGGCAGAATCTTTTTTCTTTTTTACTTTCTCAACCTTGATCAAAGGACCAAAAAATATCTCTTTTTATACATTAGCGAAAAGCTTATTTAACTGGTAGTAAATTATAGTAAGTGAAGTCATATTTTTTTCTTGTCTAAATATTTACTTGAGATAGGAACAGAAGAGTTGCCCGCGAAATTTTCTCATTCTGTTCTAAAGCAATTTAAATCTCTAATTGAATTTGAATTGGATAAAAAGTTAATCAAATTCGAACATATAGTTGTTACCTCCACACCAAGGAGGATAGTTCTAATTCTCGAGGGTTTAGTTGATTATTCAGAAGATAAGATAATAGAAAGAAAAGGGCCTAAAGCAAATTCAGCTTATTTAAATGGATGTCCTACTAATGCTGCTTTAGGATTTGCTAATAGCTTAGATATAGATGTATGTGAGCTAGAAATAAAAAATACAGAAAAGGGTGATTTTGTATTTGGAAAGAAAATTGAGAAAGGACTATCAACAAAAATTTCCTTGTCTTCGATTATCCCAAAATTAGTCAAGAGTCTTCAAGGCCCTCGATTTATGAAATGGGGGGCTGGGAACATAAAATTTTCAAGACCTATTAGGTGGATTGCCTCTATTTATAATAATGAAATTCTTGATTTTGATTTTGATGAATGTGATCCAAAGATTAAAATAAGTAATAAAACAAAAAGTCATAGGCTAATCAATGAAGTTTTAGAAGTTCAGAATCCAGATGAATTTTTTGAATTATTAAAACGAAATAGAGTAATAGCTATTCGAAAAGAAAGAAAAGAAAAAATTGAAAGTTTAATAAATCAGGCATCTAAATCTTTAAATCTGAAACCTGACCTTTCTGAGGGATTACTAAACGAACTAACTGATTTAGTTGAATGGCCAGACTTAATTATTGGTAAATTTAGTGATGAATTTCTTGATCTGCCGGTTGAAGTTCTTTCAACAGTAATGAAAAGTCATCAGAGATACGTTCCTCTTTTATTGAAAAACAAAAGTTTTTCTAAACTAGATTTAAGCTCTGAAAAAAATATCAGTACAACTTTCTTCGTTATTTCAAATGGCCTTAAAGAGTCAAATAATAATATTGCAAAAGGTAATGAGAAAGTATTGAGGGCAAGGTTTTCAGATGCAAAGTTTTTCGTAGAAAGTGACAAAAAAGTTGCTGCAAACGAAAGAAATGAAAAACTTAAATCTGTTTCATATTTGAAAGGACTTGGAAATATATTTCAGAGGGTAGAAAGAATAGAGGAAATTACTAAAAAAATTCTTAAATTTTTAAATGATAAGTCTTTAGAAGAAAAAAAAATAATAGAAGTTGCTAAATACTGTAAAAACGATTTATGTAGCGAAATTGTTTTCGAATTCCCTGAGCTGCAAGGAATAATGGGTGGTAAATATCTTAAATATGAGGGATTTAGTGAGGATGTTTGCTTGGGTGTCGCTGAACATTATTTACCTTCTTTTTATAAAGATGCTTTGCCATCTACAAAATATGGTGCAATAGTTTCTATAGCAGATAAGGTCGAAACTTTAATAAGTATATTTATTTCTGGTAAACGTCCCAGTGGATCATCTGATCCTTATGCCTTAAGAAGAAATTTAAATGGAGTTATTAAAATAATTTGGGGATTATGAACTTGATTTACCTTTAAATAAATTATTTAACGAACTTATTGATTTTTGGAAAATGGCATTTCCGAATTTAAACTTCTCAAGAGAAACAGTATTTAATGATTTAAATGAATTTTTAGTTCAAAGAATTGTCAGTCATCTAGAAGAAATATCACTAAGTAAAGAATTAATAAAGGCCGTTTGCTCTTCTGATGAATTATCACAAAAAAGATTATTGAATATTGTTGATCTTAAAAATAGGATTAAATCTATTATGAATCTTAACGAAAAGGAAAATTTTGTTGAAATCCAGAAGGTAATTTCAAGGGTAAGCAAATTAGCTAAAAATAGTGATCTTTCAACTGACGTTCTTTCAACAAAAGATTATGTAAACACAAAACTTTTTGAAAAAGATTGTGAATTGAAAGTTTTTGAATTTATTGGAGAATTAGAAAAACTTTTTTCTGAAGGTTATTGCAATTATTTGGAACTACTAAATTTGTTTGAGAGCAATGTAAACACTATCGAAGATTTATTTGATAATGAAAAGGGAGTTCTAATAATGTCAGAGGATTTAAAAATAAGAAATAATAGACTCAATTTGTTGAGCTTAATTAGAAATTATTCTCTAAAAATAGCCGACTTTACACTTTTGAACTCTTAACTTTAATGCCTCCCTTTATTGAATAATTTTCTAACATTTTTTCTACTTCTTTATTTTCCCTAACAGCACTATCAACGGGTTTATATTTTAGAGGTGCTAGGGCTTTCCCTCTTAAAATCGAACCAAGTGTAAGCATTGTAATTTTAAGTTGCTGTAATGGTTTCATGGCGACAACTCTTTTGTATAAGTAACTATCAAAAGTAAGTCTTTGAACATCCATGTCATCGCACATCTCAACAAAGGCTTCTCTTGCAGAATCATTTCTGTAGAAAATATTTTGAAGGATTTCTAGCACTTTATAAGTTGTGCCATATTTTTTATCCCATTTTTTAAGATAGTTTTTTAAATCTTTTTCTGATGGAATTACTTGACCGTTTTTTGATGCTTCAACAATTTCTTCAGCACACATTCTTCCACTTTTTGCAGCAAAATAAATGCCCTCTCCAGAACTTTTTGTAACATAACCAGCTGCATCACCAACCAATGCCATTCTCCCAACTACTCTTCTTGGCCTTGGATGCTCAGGTATAGGGTGAGCTTCTACCTTTATTACTTCACCATTAACAAGTCTTTTCTTTGCCCTATTCCTTACACCCTCTTGAAGTCCTTTAATTAATGACTGATTCTTTTGCATGGTTCCAGTGCCTACAGCAACATGATCATATTTAGGAAATACCCACCCATAAAAATCAGGAGAAACATCAGTTCCTACATACATTTCAGCAAGATCTTCGTAGTAACTCATTTCTTCTTTAGGCAATTTAATTCTTTCTTGAAATGCTATTGCAACTTTGTAATCTCCTGCATCCATTGCTTTTGCAACTCTGCTATTGGCTCCATCAGCTCCGATCAAAATGTCAACAGTAAGCTCTTTGAGTTCCCCTTTTTTATCTCCATTCGCAAAATCTGAATAGGAAAGCGTATATGGCCCTTGATTATTGTCGCCAGTATCAATAGAAGTAACTAATCCATTTATTAATGTAGCACCAAGATCTGATGCCCTGTTGCGCATAAAGGCATCCATAACTTCCCTTCTACACATCCCGATAAACTCATTATCACTTTTTCCATAAACTCTATCTAAACTTATATCCACCTCTCTATTTGATGGAGATATCATTCTCATATGCCTTACTTTTCTATCAATAATTGACTCAGGCAAATCAAATTCTTCGACCATGCACAGTGGAATTGCTCCTCCACATGGTTTTGCATTATCTAATTTTCTCTCGAAGAGCCAAGTTTTTATCCCAGCTTTAGCAAGTATTTCTGCAGCACATGAACCACTTGGACCTCCACCAATAACAGCTACTCTCAACATATGAAAAAAAAATAATACTGTATTAAAAAACTACATCTTTTTTGCTTATAAAAGTGCATTTCGTAAAATAATAGTTAATATCGAAATATGTTTTCGAAGTTCATCTATAAATATTGAAACAAAACAAAGATTTAAATCAAATAGATATACCTCTAGCCAAAAGAATCTACATAAATAATTCCAACTCAATATCATTTAAAAAATTTTTAATTTTTTCTCCATTTCTTTTACTTCTTTTTTCTTATGCTGCATTGCGGTTGATTAAAAATATAGAACAGATCCCTTTTATCAATCTCAATTTTCAGGCTGAGAAAAATCAAGATAATAGAATTTTGGGCCATTTACCCTATGCGGAAATTCCAAAGGGGAAATTAGTTCTAATAGAGCCCAATATTGAAGTTCATATTGATATGCGTGATTCTTTATTGAATATGAGAAAAGAAGCGAGAAAGGATGGGATATATTTGGTCTTCTTAAGTGGTTATAGATCAATAAATTTGCAAAAAGAAATTTTCTATTCTCTAAAATCTTTTAGAAATCAAGAAGCGTCCGAAAGAGCTAGAGTTTCAGCTCCCCCAGGCTATTCTGAACACAGTACTGGTTTTGCAATTGATATTGGTGATGCCACTCAAAGAGAAACAGATTTTGAGACAGAATTTCAAAATACTGACGCCTTTAAATGGTTAATAAAAAATGCAGCTAAATTTCACTTTAAGTTATCGTTCACCAAAGATAATAAATTTATAGATTATGAACCTTGGCATTGGAGATATGAAGGATCAATTGATGCTTTAAAAGTTTTTGAAAGTTCTAATAGAAAATCAAAAATCTAATTTATTTATAAAATTATTCAATATGATTATGTTTTTCAAAGTCTTAAAAAGAAAATTCTCATAATAAGCATCCTTTGAGTTAGCCTTAATAAAGTCAATTAACTATTTATATAAATTTTATAAATGTCATCTTCTGTAAAAGAAATTAGGAATGTTGCAATTATTGCCCACGTAGATCATGGCAAAACAACTCTTGTGGATGCATTGTTATCTCAATCAGGAATATTTAGAGACAATGAAGTCATTCCTGCATGTGTAATGGATTCGAATGATCTTGAAAGAGAAAGAGGAATAACAATACTCTCAAAAAATACTGCAGTGAACTACAAAGATACCAGGATTAACATTATTGATACACCCGGACATGCAGATTTTGGAGGAGAAGTCGAGAGGGTTTTGGGAATGGTTGATGGTTGTTTGCTTATTGTGGATGCAAATGAGGGGCCGATGCCTCAAACAAGGTTTGTTTTAAAAAAAGCATTAGAAAAAGGACTTAGGCCTATAGTTTTTGTAAATAAAATTGATAGACCAAGAGTAGTACCAGAAATAGCAATTGATAAGGTCCTTGACTTATTCTTAGAATTAGGAGCTGATGATGATCAATGTGATTTCCCTTATCTTTTTGGAAGCGGCCTATCTGGTTTTGCAAAAGAAGAGATGGAATCTAGTAGCGACAATATGATGCCTCTTTTTGAGGCTATTATCAGACATGTACCACCTCCAGTAGGTGATGCAAATAAGCCTCTTCAGCTACAAATAACTACTTTGGACTATTCTGATTTCTTGGGCAGAATTGTAATTGGGAAAATTCATAATGGAACTATAAAAAATGGTCAACAAGCTAGTTTAATCAAAGAAAATGGTAAAACTATTAAAGGAAAGGTTAGTAAACTACTTGGATTTGAAGGATTACAAAGGATTGATATAAATGAAGCATTTGCAGGAGATATAGTTGCCGTTTCTGGTTTCGATGACGTCAATATCGGTGAGACCATAGCATGTCCCGATTCGCCCCATCCACTTCCACTAATCAAAGTAGATGAACCCACCTTAAATATGACTTTTGTTGTAAATGATTCTCCATTTGCAGGTAAAGAGGGGAAATTTGTTACTAGTAGACAATTAAAAAATAGACTAGAAAGGGAACTTTTAACAAATGTTGCGCTAAGGGTCGAAGAAACTGATTCTCCTGATAGGTTCTCAGTCTCAGGAAGAGGAGAATTACATTTAGGTATTTTGATTGAAACTATGAGAAGAGAAGGGTTCGAGTTTCAAATTTCACAACCTCAAGTAATTTTTAGAGAAATTGATAATGTTGAATGTGAGCCTATAGAGACTTTGGTCCTTGATGTGCCTGAAGTATCCGTTGGTTCTTGTATAGAAAAACTTGGATCGAGAAAGGCAGAGATGAAAAATATGCAGACAAGTTCAGATGGGAGAACTCAATTAGAGTTTCTTGTACCATCAAGAGGACTAATAGGATTTCGTGGAGAATTTGTTCGGATAACAAGAGGTGAGGGTATCATGAGTCATTCATTTTATGAATATAAACCTAAAACAGGAGATTTTGAAACTAGAAGAAATGGAGTCCTTATAGCTTTTGAGGAAGGTGTGGCCACATTCTATGCATTAAAGAATGCTGAAGATAGGGGAGTCTATTTCATTAAACCTGGAGTTAAAGTTTATAAGGGAATGATAATTGGAGAGAATAATCGACCTCAAGATCTTGAGTTGAATATATGTAAAACTAAGCAGTTGACTAATATGAGGTCTGCAGGGGCAGAAGAACTTGATACTTTGCAGTCACCTGTTGACATTACCCTTGAAAGAGCACTTGAATATATTGGTCCAGATGAAATGCTAGAGGTAACACCGGATTCAATAAGAATGAGAAAAATAAATAAAAAGAAAAGAAATTAATAATTAGTTTCATGAACGAAGAAAGTGCAAAAAGTTTTAAAGATTCTCTTATTAATGCTTTAAATCTTTTTAATAATCATGAATGGTATGAAGCTCATGATGCTTTTGAAGAAATATGGAATTCCGTTGATGGTGACGAAAGACAAGTTATCCAGGGAATTTTGCAAGTATCTGTTTCGCAGTTTCACTTAAGTAAGGGTAATTTAAATGGAGCTACTATTCTGCTTGGAGAGGGTTTAGGTAGAATAAAAACTAGAACTAAGATTAATTTAGGAATTGATCTTGAATCATTCTGCCTATGTTTGGAAGATTTATTGAGGAAATTACAATATAAAGAGCAATTAAGTGAGAACGATAAGCCTTTTTTGAAACCTCTTCATAAATACAAATATTATGAATAAATCTTTATCTTCAATGAAATTATTATTTTTTATCCCTTTTTTTTTCCAAGAAAACAAGAAAACTAATAGATCTCAAGAAAAATGAACCTAAATATTCATAATGTATCCCTTTCAATTAGAGGAAGATTAATCGTAGATGATGTTTCCATAACTGTTAATCCAGGGGAAGTTGTAGGTTTGATGGGACCTAATGGTGCTGGGAAAACTACAACTTTTAATCTTGCAGTTGGGAATATAAAACCAGATAAAGGTGAAATTGTAATGAATGGAAAAAATATAACCAATCTTCCTCTACCTGTTAGATCGAGACTTGGGTTAGGTTACTTAACTCAGGAAGCAAGTATATTTAGAGACCTTACTGTTAAGGATAATATAGATTTGGCTTTACAAAATTCATCTTATAGTAGAGCAGCTATTAGAAATAGAAGAGAACAATTAATTAATGAATTTAATTTGAATAATTTTGTAGATAATTTTGGTTATCAACTTTCAGGAGGAGAAAGGAGGAGATGTGAAATAGCTAGGGCGCTCACTGTAGGCAGAAAAGGACCTAAATATTTGTTATTAGACGAACCTTTTGCTGGGATCGATCCTCTAGCTGTTAATGATCTAAAGAAACTAATTCTTAAATTAAGTAGTGATGGGGTCGGGATTCTCATTACAGACCATAATGTGAGGGAAACCCTTTTAATTACTAACAAATCATATGTATTAAGTGAAGGAAAAATTTTAGCTAACGGCTCATCAAGTGAATTGGCTGATAATCCAATAGTCAAGAAGTATTATCTAGGAGATAATTTCAAACTTTGAAATCCTTTTTAAAAAATAAATTAAAACTTTATTATTAAAGATTTACTCATATATGAATGATTTTAATTATTATTTGGTTGTCATTAAATATTAAAACTTGAGAAATTTCTAGAAATGATACTAGATAATTTTTTTAAAAATTTTTTATATGAACCGGTTTCAGTTTTAGGTATTTTAGTTTTTTATTTTTTATTAATTAACTTACCAATATCTTTGGGTGCAGTTTTTAAAAAAAAGTCTTCTTCTGCTGTAAGACTTATTACGATTTTAGTGAACTTATTGATAACATTACAATTACTTTTTAGGTGGTCAATTTCTGGGCACTTTCCTATTAGCAATTTGTATGAATCTCTTTATTTCCTTACTTGGGGTATCACATTAGGTCAACTATTGGTTGAAAGAGAATACCAAGCTCCAATAATCCCCTCAATAGCTATACCTATTGAGTTACTGACTGTGGCTTTTGCTTGTTTTGTTTTACCTGAGGATTTGAAATTATCGTCCAACTTAGTTCCAGCTTTGAGGTCTAGTTGGTTAGTGATGCATGTTAGTGTCGTAATGCTTAGTTATGCAGCATTAATAATAGGTTCTTTACTTTCAATGTCCGTTTTGTTTATTAATAAAAATAAGCCACTTCAAATCAGAAGTAGTTCTACAGGTATAGGAGGATTTAAAATTTCAAATATCTATCCTTTAAATAATTTAGTTGAACCTATTGAATTTTCTCATTCAGAAGAATTAGATACATTAAGTTATCGTTCTATATTAATCGGCTTTGTTCTTTTAACTCTTGGTTTAATTTCAGGTGCGGTCTGGGCTAATGAGGCTTGGGGAACATGGTGGAGTTGGGATCCAAAAGAAACATGGGCATTTATCTCATGGTTATTTTATGCCGCTTATCTGCATATGAGAATAAGCAAGGGTTGGCAAGGACGTAGACCAGCATTATTGGCATCTACAGGCTTTTTAGTAGTTTTAGTATGTTATTTAGGAGTTAATTTCTTAGGAATAGGGTTACATAGTTATGGCTGGATATTTGGGTGATTTGTTAGTCTCCCATTATATTTATTGAGGTTCAGAAAGAACATTCCCCTCTTGAGCTTCTTTCGCAACTTTTCTCAAGTCATCACATCCCTCTTTTAATGTTGGGTAAGCAAACATTCCACTACCTGCAATAAAACAATTAGCTCCAGCATCTGCACATTGTGAAATAGTCCAATTTGCTTTTATTCCCCCATCAACTTCGATGTCGACATTTAAGTTTTTTTCAATAACAAAGTTTCTTATTTCTCTGATTTTATTAAGCATTGTTGGTATATAAGCTTGTCCGCCAAAGCCTGGATTAACTGTCATAACTAAAACATGATCAACCATATCCATAATGTTTTTAATCATTTCAAAAGGAGTATGAGGGTTTAATGCAACAGAAGGAGATCCTCCTAAATCTCTTATCCTTCCGAGAACTCTATGCAAATGAATATTTGCTTCGGCATGAGCTATTACTACTCCTGGTTCACCATTCGCTCCCTTTGTAGCGTTTACATAAGATTCAAGCATTGTTTCACAGTTGTATTGACTCACCATTAATTGAGTTTCAAAAGGGACGTTGCAATATTTCCTGCATGCCTCAATCATTTCAGGACCGAATGTAAGATTTGGCACGAAATTCCCATCCATTACATCAAATTGAATTCTATCTACCCCAGCTTCTTCTAGCTCTTTAACACATGCCCCCATATTTGCCCAATCTGCTGGTAAAACTGAAGGAATTATTTGAATTGGTCTATTAACACCAGCTAAAATTGTTTGATTTGACTCAGTCATTTAATTTTTAAAATATTTAATAAAGATACTATATTTAGTTGTTTATTCCTAATTTCAAGTCACGGCCTGATAAAGTATCACCTGTAAAGAGTTAAAAAAAGCTTACTAGCATAATAATTCTTATAAAAAATGACATTTTTTATGAGATCATACTCAAAACCTTTAAGAAAATCCTCAAAATTTAATTGTGAATCAAACTTTAATTCAAGAAATTCTCGAAGTTGTCGAGCAAGCAGCTATTGCCTCAGCAAAACTAACAGGACTTGGTCAAAAAGATGAAGCTGATGCTGCAGCTGTAGAAGCAATGAGATTGCGAATGGGCAAAATTGAAATGAAAGGGAAAATTGTTATTGGAGAAGGTGAAAGAGATGAAGCTCCTATGCTTTATATAGGTGAAGAGGTTGGCAGTGGAAAAGGCCCAGGGGTTGACTTTGCAGTAGATCCTTGTGAAGGAACAAATCTTTGTGCGAATAATCAAAGAGGTTCTATGGCGGTTTTAGCTGCCTCTGATACGGGTGGTCTTTTCAATGCGCCTGATTTTTACATGAACAAATTAGCAGCGCCTCCTGCAGCCAAAGGTAAAGTAGATATTAGAAATTCAGCTACTGAAAACTTGAAGATACTAAGTGATTGCTTGGGCCTTTCTATTAATGAGCTTACTGTAGTTGTAATGGATAGAACTAGGCATAAAGATTTAATTAAAGAGATTCGAGGATGTGGTGCAAAAGTACAACCGATTTCTGATGGTGATGTTCAAGCTGCGATTGCATGTGGTTTTGCAGGTACTGGAACACATTGCTTAATGGGTATAGGTGCAGCTCCAGAGGGTGTTATTTCAGCTGCTGCAATGAGAGCTCTCGGCGGACACTTTCAAGGACAACTAGTTTATGATCCAGCAATCGCTCAAACTTCTGAATGGGCTGATTACACAAAAGAAGGAAATATAAAACGTCTTAATGAAATGGGCATAACAGATATAGATAAAATCTATGAAGCGAATGAATTGGCATCGGGAGAAAATGTTGTTTTCGCTGGAAGTGGAATAACTGATGGATTATTATTTGATGGAGTTAAATTTGAAAGGGATTGTGTTAGAACAAGTAGTCTAGTTATTAGTACATTAGATAGTACTGCAAGGTTCACAAATACTGTCCATATAAAAGATGGTGCTAAGAGTATCAGCCTTTAAAAATTCATTTTTGTTTTTATGCATATTGTTGTCGTCGGACTGAGTCATCGCACGGCACCTGTCGAAGTGCGTGAGAAGTTAAGTATTCCTGACCAATCTATAACAGAGTCATTGAAAGCATTAAAAGCTTTCTCTGATGTATTAGAGGTGTCGATTTTAAGTACTTGTAATAGGCTGGAAATATATGCGCTAGTAAAGGAAAAAAATACTGGAATTTCATCTATTAAAGAATTCATATCAGAATATTCTGGAATTATTTTTGAAGATTTAAATCCGCATCTTTTTTGCTTTAGACAGGAAGAAGCAGTTTTGCATTTGATGAAAGTCTCGGCAGGACTCGATAGTCTCGTTTTAGGGGAAGGACAAATCCTTTCGCAGGTAAAAAAAATGATGAGATTAGGTCAAGAGAATCAATCTACTGGACCAATTCTCAATAGATTATTAACTCAATCAGTTAGTACAGGTAAAAAAGTTAGATCCGAAACAAATTTAGGAACTGGGGCTGTGTCAATCAGTTCAGCAGCGGTAGAACTAGCTCAATTAAAAATTGGACAAGAAAAGGGTTTTGATACTCTTGTAAGTTTGGAATCAGAGAACGTTCTTGTTGTTGGTGCCGGACGAATGAGTAGGCTATTAATAACTCATTTGAAATCAAAGGGGTGTCATAAACTTATCCTTTTAAATAGAAATATTGACAGAGCATTAAATCTTGCTCAAGACTTCCCTGATTTAGAGATTGTCTGTAGAGGGTTAAACGAATTAGAAGAAAACATATCATTATCTTCGCTTGTTTTCACCAGTACTGCTTCTGAAGAGCCAATTATTGATCTCACAAAAATTGAAAAAATAAATTTGAGTAATAGATTAAAATTTATTGATATTGGTGTACCGAGAAATATATCTAATGATGTCAAACAACATAAATTTGTAAAATCATTTGATGTTGATGACTTACAAGAGGTCGTTTCAAGAAACCAAGAATTTAGACAGAAAATAGCAAAGGAAGCGGAATCTTTAGTAGAAGAAGAAAGGATCATTTTTCTAGAATGGTGGGCAAGTTTAGAGGCCGTTCCAGTAATTAATAAACTTAGATCAGATTTGGAGTTAATTAGAAAAGAGGAATTGCAAAAAGCACTTAGCAGAATGGGACCAGATTTTTCGGCTCGAGAAAGAAAAGTTGTGGAAGCTCTGACTAAAGGAATAATTAATAAAATACTTCATACGCCCGTCACCAAGTTGAGAAGTCCTCAATCAAGAGAAGAAAGACAAGTTTCATTGAAAATCGTTGAAAAATTGTTTTCTTTGGTAGAAGAGGATAAAAATAACTAACTTTTTTCGATTTATATTAAGTTTTTCCAGTGATTTATCGAAATACCTTTGTAAACTGACCATTTGTATTTCTAAATATGCCCATAATCAGTTAATTTAAGTAGTTGTATGTCTACCTCCATTAGATTGAATGAAGCGCGTGTTGGCCATAATCCTCGGAGGAGGAAAAGGTTCTAGACTTTACCCTCTAACAAAAATGAGGGCTAAACCTGCTGTGCCATTGGCAGGTAAGTATCGTTTGATAGATATTCCGATTAGTAATTGTATAAATTCAGGCATTGAAAAAATGTACGTTTTGACGCAGTTCAATAGTGCATCTCTAAATAGACATATAGGAAGAACCTATAATTTAAATGGTCCTTTCGGCCAAGGATTTGTGGAGGTTTTAGCGGCACAACAGACTCCTGATAGTCCGAAGTGGTTTGAAGGTACTGCTGATGCTGTAAGAAAATACCAATGGTTATTTCAAGAATGGGATGTTGATGAATATTTAATATTGTCAGGTGATCAACTGTACAGAATGGACTACAGTTTATTTGTTCAACATCATAGAGATAATGGTGCTGATTTAACTGTTGCAGCTTTACCTGTTGATGAAGCTCAAGCAGAAGGTTTTGGCCTAATGAGAACCGATAATTTAGGAAATATAAAAGAGTTTAGCGAAAAGCCTACTGGAGAGAAGTTGAAGGCAATGGCAGTTGATACTTCAAAATTTGGATTAAGTATGGAGTCAGCTGCCGAAAAACCATATCTAGCCTCTATGGGTATTTACGTTTTTAGCAGAAATACTCTTTTCGATCTTCTAAACAAATTCCCCAATTATACGGACTTTGGTAAGGATATAATTCCAGAAGCCCTTAATAGAGGCGATACTCTTAAAAGTTATGTATTCGATGATTATTGGGAAGATATCGGTACCATTGGGGCATTCTTTGAGTCTAACCTTGCATTGACTGAGCAACCAAAACCTCCATTTAGTTTTTATGATGAGAAATTTCCAATTTATACAAGACCTAGATTTCTCCCTCCTTCTAAACTTGTAGATGCTCAAATTACTGATTCAATAGTTTGTGAAGGTACAATCTTGAAGTCATGCAGTATTTTACATTGTGTTTTAGGTGTAAGAAGCAGGATTGAGAGTGATTCGGTTCTTGAGGACACACTTGTTATGGGTGCTGATTTTTTTGAATCTCCTGAAGAGAGGACTGAATTAAGAAAAGGAGGCGGAACGCCTCTTGGAGTAGGTGAAGGGACTACTGTAAAAAGAGCAATCCTTGATAAGAATACAAGAATTGGTGATAATGTCGTGATCATTAATAAAGATCGAGTAGAGGAAGCAGATAAGCCAGAATTAGGCTTCTATATCAGAAATGGAATTGTTGTAGTAGTTAAAAATGCAACCATTGCAAACGGAACTGTTATTTAAATCTTTTCGATCATTTTTCGCTGACATAAGTATTTTTTTTGAGCAATTTTGTTGAGTTGCAGGCACACTATATTTATTGAGTTTTTTAATTTTTTATGTCCAAGGCACATTTTGGTTTAATAGGTCTTGGTGTTATGGGCGAAAACTTAGTTCTTAACGCAGAGAGAAATGGATTTTCTAGTGTAGTTTTTAATAGGACTTACTCAAAAACTGAAGAATTTTTACAAGGTCGTGGCCTTGGTAAGAGTATAGAGGGAGCTGAAACTCTTCAAGAATTTGTTAATAAGCTTGAGAGACCTAGAAGAATTCTAATGATGGTAAAAGCTGGACCCGCAACAGATGCTGTAATAGATAATATTTCTGGATATCTCGAGGAAGGAGATTTGTTAATAGATGGAGGTAACTCTCAATTTAAAGATACAGAAAGAAGGGTAAATACTCTTGAAAGTAAAAGTTTTGGATATATTGGAATGGGTGTCTCAGGTGGTGCAAAAGGAGCTCTTGAAGGGCCAAGTATGATGCCTGGCGGTACGAAGGCTTCATATGATGCAATAGAAAGCTTATTAACTAAGATGGCTGCCAAAGTTGAAGACGGACCATGTGTTGCATATGTGGGGCCAGGAGGCTCAGGTCATTTTGTGAAAACTGTTCATAACGGAATTGAATATGGAATTGAACAAATACTCGCAGAAGCCTATGACCTTATGAAGAGAGTGAAAGGTATGAATGGACAGCAAATGTCGGAAGTATTTGGTTTTTGGAATAATACTGATGAATTAGCCTCTTATCTTGTTGAGATAACAGAGATTTGTCTAGATACAAAAGATGAAATAACTGGAGATGATGTTGTGGAAAAAATATTAGATAAAGCTGGCCAGAAAGGTACTGGATTATGGACTGTTGTAAGTGCTTTAGAACTGGGGGTATCAGTCCCAACTATTTATGCATCTTTGAATGCAAGAGTAATGAGTTCTTTAAAAGAGCAACGTATTGAGATTGAAAAAACTATTCCATCTAAAGAAATAGAGGATTTTGATTTAGGAACTATATCAGATGGAATGAAACCTTTATTTGATGCTGTAGTCCTTGCCACAATTGCTAGCTATGCCCAAGGTATGGATATTTTAAGAGAAGCATCTGCAGTTTATAACTATGGTTTGAATATGCCGTCAATTGCTCAAATATGGAAAGGTGGTTGCATAATTAGATCAAAATTATTAAGTAAAATTCAAGATGCTTATAATAAAGATCCTAATTTAAAAAATTTAATTTTTGATGATTGGTTCAATAATGAAATTGCGACAAGATTAGATAACTTAGCTAATGTAGTTTCTTTATCTACAAAAGCAGGTATACCAGTACCATGCCTATCAAGTACTTTAGATTATTTAAACAGTTATAGAACCAATAGACTTCCTCAGAATCTTGTTCAGGCAATGAGAGACTGTTTTGGCTCTCATACATATGAAAGAATTGATAAGGAAGGTAGTTTTCATACTGAATGGATGAAATGATTGAAAAGGTCAAAAATGGATACACCATAAATATATATAAAGACAAGTTAGAACTATCAACAGCTGTTTTTAAGTTTATTGAAAGTCACATTATTAATACTTTAAAAATGAAAGACAGGTTTAAATTTTGTGTAAGTGGTGGTTCAACGCCTAAGTCTGTGTATCAACTGCTTTCTAAAAGCAATCTTAAATGGGATTTTGTTGATGTTTTTTTAGGAGATGAAAGATGTGTTAATCCAAATTCAGAATTAAGTAACTCGTTAATGTTGAAAAATTCTTTGTTAACTAATTTTGGATCTAAAGCTTATTTTTATGAAATTTTCAATGAACTAAACGCTGGTGATGAAGTTACAAAAAATCAATTTATTTCTAAATTATTTGAAAAATGCGGATCAAATCCTCCCTCATTTGATTTAACTTTATTAGGTCTTGGAGACGATGGTCACACAGCTTCACTATTCCCTTATCAAAAAAATAATAATGTAGATGATTTTGTGATTTTTAATGAAGGCAAAGGATTAAAAAGAATTTCATTAACGCCAAAGGTCCTTTCAGCCTCATCAAAGATAGTATTTTTGGTTAGTGGAGAAAATAAAAGAATTGCTCTTCAGAGGTTATTAGATGAAAAAGAGCCACCAGATAGAACACCATCAAAATTAATAAAATCTATTAATCAAATTTCAATATTTTGTGATCAGGAATCAGCAAAAGAATTAGAAATTTAGTTAAAGTCTATTAATAATTTAAATTACTTAATGAGTAAGAAAAAATTTTTATTCCAGAAAAAGGAGTTTGATGCTTGGAAAACATTAAATGATACTGTTATGGGCGGATCAAGTTCAGCTTTTTGTGAAATTTCAAATTCTGGTTTGTTATTAAAGGGTAATATTGTCGAGAAAGCAGGAGGATTTGTTAGTTGTAGATCTCCTATTTATAAACCCTCTTTAAACGTATCTGAATATTCATCCTTCGAATTAAATATTGATGGACAAGGAAGAACTTTTAAATTTGCTGTCGCTTGTGAAGATGATCTCCTTGGACTAACCGAATTTATTCCTGGAGGTCTTAGATGGATTAAATCATTCCCAACAAAAAAATTTGGAACAACAAATGTTCAAATTCCTTTTAGTGAGTTAAAACCCTCAGTAAGAGCTAATAAGGTACGGTTCCCATTTAGATTCAAGCCTTCTAAAATTAAAAGATTGCAACTACTACACTCTAAGTTTGGTGATGATGGATTACTTAATAATGAATTTAAAGAGGGTTCCATAAAAGTTTTAATTAAATCAATAAGTGTTTTTTGAAAATCCATCTAAAAATATAGATAGCTTAATCGCTAAGTCAGCAGATTTAACAAATAAACCTTTTGTTCATTCTGTCGTAAAAATTAATGGTGAATACGAGATCGAGGAAGAAGATATTGATTTGACTGTTAATATCTTATGTCGAGATAAAGAAGGTAAAAGATTAGAAATTTACGATCTTGAATTAGAACTTTTTAAATCAAATAAAGAGTTAGTTTTAGTTATCTCTAAGCTTAATTTTCCTGATGAACCAATATTGTGGTGTGGAGTTAAAACATTATGGATGAATAGCAATAATGGGAAAAAATGCAACTCACCAAAATACAGTGCTAGATTGGAAAACTTAGCAAATAGGATAAAAAGCTTTATTGATTAAGAAAATAAACTTTGAGCTGATCTATAAATCAGTAACAGCCCCTAAACTTGATGTGCTTACGATTTTCGAATATTTTGAAAGTATCCCTCTTTTGTATTTTGGTGTAGGTTTTACCCAATCTTTTTTTCTTTTTTCTAATTCTTCGTCAGATAAATCAACTTCTATTAGTTGATTTACAGCATCTACTGTAATTAAATCGCCTTGTTTTATTAGAGCAATATTTCCGCCAACAGCAGCCTCTGGGGCTATATGACCCACAACCAGACCATAAGTACCCCCGCTAAATCTGCCATCGGTAATTAAAGCTACCTTCTCTCCGAGGCCTTGACCAACAATTGCAGATGTTGGAGCTAACATCTCTCTCATGCCTGGTCCTCCTACAGGCCCTTCGTTTCTTATAACAACAACATCACCAGCTTTGATATCATTATTTAATATCGATTTTAAACAATCCTCTTCACTTTCAAAAATCTTTGCTGGACCTGTTAATACAGGGATTTTTACTCCGCTAATTTTGGCTACGGAACCTTCGCTCGCTAAGTTACCCTTTAATATCGCGAGGTGTCCTTTTTTATAAAGAGGGTTATCTATATCTCTTATGACATTTTGATTCGTTGGAGGCTTATCTGGAATATTCTGTAAGTATTCTGTGATGGTTTTCCCTTCAATATTTTTGCAATCGCCATGAATTAATCCTGCATTTAAAAGTATTTTCATTACTTGTGGAATCCCACCTGCATTATGAAGATCCACCGTCACATATTTACCACTCGGTTTAAGGTCACAAATAACGGGTACTTTTTGTCTAATCCTCTCAAAATCATTAATGTTGATATCTATTCCTGCAGTATTTGCAATGGCTAAGATGTGCAATACCGCATTTGTTGAACCTCCAATTGCCATAATTACTGATATTGCATTTTCAAATGCGTTCTTAGTCATTAGGTCTAGAGGTCTTATATCTTTTTCAATTGCAGAGACTAATATCTCAGCACTTTTATCTGCGCTTAGTTCTTTTTCAAGATCTTCAGCAGCCATAGTGGAACTGTGAGGGAGACTTAACCCTAAAACTTCAATAACTGCAGACATTGTATTAGCTGTAAACATCCCCCCACAGCTACCAGCACCAGGAATACAATTTTTCTCAACTTGGATTAGCCTTTCTTCATTAATTTTGCCTGATGTTAATTGTCCAACAGCTTCAAATGCACTAACAACAGTAAGATCTTCTCCATGCAACTTTCCAGGTTTTATTGTCCCTCCATAAATGAAAATTGAGGGAATATTCATTCTTGCAATCGCTATCATGGCACCCGGCATATTTTTGTCACATCCACCTATAGCAAGTACTCCATCCATACTCTGAGCATTGCATGCTGTTTCAATTGAATCAGCAATAACTTCTCTTGAAACTAGGGAATATTTCATGCCCTCTGTTCCCATAGAAATGCCATCACTTACTGTTATCGTTCCAAACATCTGAGGCATCCCACCTGATCTTTTTATTGACTCTTCAGCTTTGAGAGCTAACTTATTTAAACCTATATTGCATGGTGTTATAGTGCTGTATCCATTTGCAACTCCGATAATAGGTTTATTAAAATCTTCATCATTAAATCCAACAGCTCTTAACATCGATCTGTTAGGGGATCTTTGCACACCTTGGGTTATTGCAGATGATCTGAGTTTATTCATATTATTTGAGAACCTTTTTTATTCTATTGCCCCAACTCTTCAAGTTGCTTCCTCACATCAGCAATTGCAGAATTAAGTTGCTCAACTTTCTTCTCCAGATTCTCTCCTTCAACTTCATTTATATTTTCATTTGAATCAATCGCTTCTGAGCCATCTTGAATTCTGGAGGAATACATCATTGCTTTTTGTTTTTTTTCCTCCTTTCTTTTGTCTGCTTCGGATATTAACCACCAAGCTAGACCTGCTGCTCCAATAAAAGCACCGCTTATTAATGATAAAAGATTATTTGAAGACGAATCTCTGTATTCAGACATTGGTAAAATATTTACTCCTATATTCTATATTAGTTCTTATCTTGAAATATAGTACTTAAACGCGATAGAGGATTCCCAATACCCGGTACTAATAATTGTGTTTTTTCGTCTTCCTCATCTATGCAAGAAGTGTAAATTACCTGATTAGGGAGTAATTTCGCAATTTCATTTAATCCTTTATTTGAGCAAATAGCAGTTATTAAAAGAATCCTATTTGAATCAACACCTAATTCCTTTAATTTAATTAAAGTTTCTAATGTTGCTGATTTTGTTGTTATTTGTTCTGAATAAAATATAACTCCTTCATTTGATTCAATAGTTTTAGGAAGTTCTCCTAATGAGAGAGTTGAATTAGGAATTACTTCTTTAGATCCAAACCAAAGAGATAACCCTTCGGGCAACATTGCGAGCACTTTTATTGGATAATCATTATTAATAAAGAATCCATCTGTGTCTCCATTATCAGTATTTACTATTTCTTTTTTATATGGCAGCCAATTACGTAATGCTTCATATGTAAGCCATTTTCCTAATTGCTCATATCCAGTTGAGTACAAAATGTTTGGAGTATTTTTTTCTCGTAATATTGAAAGCCAATGTTTTATTAATGGATGAGGAGGAACAATAACCTTTAGTGACATTGCCATATATTTTCCTTTAAGATACTCTTACAAACTTTAAATACTTAAGTTCTAAAATACAGTCTTATTATGATTAAATCAATTGTTTCTCACTCACTAAAGAATGCACTAATTACTTTATTATTCGTTGGGGTTTTATTTTTTAATTCTGTAAATTCTGCATGGGCTAAAAGACCTCCTGAGATTAGAAACCAGCAAGACCTTAATTTAGAGCCAGATATGCATGGTCAAGACTTAAGCGGTAACGAATACGTTAAGTTTGATTTGAATGGGTTTAATTTCAGTGAAAGTAATTTAGAGGGCGCGGTTTTCAATAATAGTAAATTGCAAGACTCAAAGTTTACTGGAGCCAATTTAAGAGATGCACTAGCTTACGCAACAGACTTTACAAATGCGGATCTTTCGGATGTTAACTTTACAAATGCTTTATTAATGGAGAGCAATTTTGAAGGAGCAAAAATAGATGGTGCAGATTTTACTGATGCTGTTCTTAGTCGTACACAACAAAAACAACTATGTGCGATTGCTAATGGCACAAATAGTTCTACAGGAGAGAGTACAGAATATAGCTTGGGTTGTTAATCATCAAAGATGAAAAAAAAAATACCAGTTATAGTTGTTTCGGGATTTCTTGGCTCAGGTAAAACAACTTTTCTAAGATATCTATTAAAAGAAAGTAATAAAAAATTTGGTTTAATAATTAATGAATTTGGTGATGTTGGAATTGACGGTGATTTGATTAAAAGTTGTGATAAATGTGATCAATCTGAAGAAGACTGCGTTATCGAATTAAACAATGGATGTTTATGTTGTACTGTTCAAGATGATTTTGTTCCATCAATAAAAGCTCTCCTAGAATTTAATCCTCCTATCGAATCAATAATTATCGAAACAAGTGGCTTGGCACTACCAATTCCCTTAATTCAAGCACTTAATTGGCCTGAGATTAGGTCTTCCATCTACCTTGATGTTGTTGTTGGCATCGTTAATGGAGAATCAATGCTTAATGGTTCACCAATTAATGATTTAAATAAAATAACAAAACAATATAATGAAACAGATAAAATTGATCACAACGCCACTATAGATGAACTTTTTGAGGAGCAACTAGAAGTTTCTGATATCGTTTTAGTCTCAAGATCAGATATCTTAAATGATGATCAGTTTAACGTTGTAAAAAATAAAATTCAAGGAAGTCTAAACTCATCTACACCAGTCCTTAAATCTAAGAACGGCAAAATTGATTTAAACTATCTATTCGACTTTAATTTAAAAAAAGAGACTTATAAAGAATTTTTAACTGAAGAACATGACCATAATCATGTTGAGCTTGTATCAGATTCATTTAAATTAAATTATTTCCTTGAAAAAAATGACTTTGAAAAGGAGATGACAAAAATCTTGGATGAACTAAACATTCTTCGAATAAAAGGACGTATTTGGATACCAAACAAATCATTACCTTTACAAATACAAATTGTCGGAAAGAAAATTAATACTTGGTTTGAAGAAGCTCCAGACAATTGTTGGAGACCAAATGATAATGCTGGGCTTGAATTAGTAATAATTTCTTTTGATGAAAAATCTATAAAAACTTTCAATAGAAAAATTAAAGAGAAATTTAAGATTTTAAGTGATCCAAAAATAGCAATTTGACTTTATAGTTAGCTGTCGGGATACTTACTACAGTAGACAGCCCAATATGGAAAATCCAAAAATTGCTTTAAAACAAATAATCTCTGACGACGTTACATCAATTGATAAAATAAAATGTTCAAAATGTGGAGGCGCAGGAAATTTCAAAACTCATGAAAATTCAAGAAGAACTTGCTTAGTTTGTTTTGGTAGAGGCTTCATAAACATTTAATTACTCAGAAAACCTTGAGGTAAAAATATTTGTTTATTAATCAATAGTACTTTTTATAAAAATTTAAACTAATCTTCTAGTAGAAATTAATTTTTAATTGGACCAATTTGCTGTAAAAGTTTTTGTAAGACTAAGACCCTCAGTTTTAGATCCAGCAGGGGAAGCTACCAAATCTGCTTCTATAAAACTTGGAGCCGAGGGAATTAAATCATTACGTATAGGAAAAATGATTGAGGTAAAAATAGAAGGTAATGGTGAAAATGAAGTAAGAGAAAAAATTGATTTATTGTGTGATAGGTTATTCGCAAATACTGTTATTGAAGATTATGAGTATTCACTAGAAAAATTATAAGATGGATAATTTTACTGTAGGAGTTGTTGTCTTCCCTGGTTCTAATTGTGATCGTGATGTTTCATGGGCATTGGAAGGTTGTTTAGACATAAGAACAAAATACTTGTGGCATGAGTCTTCAGATTTAAGTGATGTAGATGCAATAGTTTTACCCGGAGGATTTAGCTATGGTGATTATTTAAGATGCGGAGCAATTGCGAGATTCTCTCCATTAATAAATGCCTTGGATGAGTTTGTTAAAAGCGGGAAAAGAGTTTTAGGAATTTGTAATGGGTTTCAAATTTTGACAGAATCAGGGTTTTTGCCTGGTGCCCTTACTGCAAATAAAAATCTTAATTTCATCTGTGATGATGTTGAACTTGATATAGTTTCTTCAAAAGGAGGTTGGTTCAATAATGTAGATGAAAAACAAACAATTAAGTTGCCAATAGCGCATGGGGAAGGAAGATATCATTGTGATTCTGATACTTTAAAGAAACTTGTAGATAAAGAGTTGATCGCTTTAAGATATAAAAATAATCCAAATGGATCCTCATTCGATATCGCAGGCATAACTAATGAGAAGGGAAATGTTCTAGGTTTAATGCCTCATCCAGAGCGAGCATGCGACGAGACAATTGGTGGGACTGATGGTCTCTTTACATTAAAATCATTAATATTGAAATAAAAAAAAGACCCCAATTATGGAGGTCTTTTTTTATTTAATTTTGGAAGAAATTAAACAGTAGCTTTTACTTTTGGATCCAAATCACCTTTTGCGTAAAGATCAGCAAAATAATTAGTGCTGTTTTGTTTGATCTTACTTGCTTGACCTTCGCACCAGAACTGCTTGTATCTATCAAGACAAACTTGCTTCATGTATTTTCTGGCAGGCTTGTTGAAATGTCTTGGGTCGAAGTTTGCTTTATCAGCAAATGCTGCCTCTCTAACCGCGGCAGTGAAAGCAAGTCTGTTATCAGTATCAATGTTGACTTTCCTAACTCCATTTCTTATTCCCTCTTGAATTTCTTCAACAGGAACACCATATGTTTGAGGGATTTCACCGCCATATTTGTTAATGATATCCAACCATTCTTGAGGAACTGAACTAGATCCATGCATTACAAGATGGGTATTTGGAAGTGCTTTATGAATTTCAGCAATTCTGCTTATTGCAAGAACTTCTCCTGTAGGTTTTCTTGTAAATTTATAAGCACCATGACTTGTTCCTATAGCAATAGCTAAAGCATCGACTTTTGTTTTGGCTACAAAATCTGCAGCTTCTTCAGGATCAGTCAAAAGCATATCTGTAGAAAGTTCACCTTCAAATCCATGACCATCTTCCGCTTCACCTTTTCCTGTCTCTAATGAACCTAAGCAACCCAACTCTCCTTCAACACTAACTCCAACTGAATGAGCAAAATCTACTACTTTTTTAGTAACTGCAACATTATATTCGTAACTAGCAGGTGTTTTTGCATCTGCCTCTAGAGAACCGTCCATCATTACTGATGTGAAACCATTTATTGCTGCTGAATAACATGTTGATGGCTCATTACCGTGGTCTTGGTGCATTACCACTGGAATATTAGGATATGTTTCTGTAGCAGCAAGGATTAGATGACGTAGGAAAATTTCTCCTGCATAATTTCTTGCCCCTCTTGAAGCTTGGAGGATTACAGGACTATCAGTTTCATATGCTGCTTCCATGATTGCTTGAACTTGCTCAAGATTATTAACATTGAAAGCTGGAATACCGTAACCATTCTCAGCAGCGTGATCTAAAAGTAGTCTTAGTGGAACGAGGGCCATAATTAAAATAAGTTAGATGCTATACAAAGCACTTGTTTCCGCGAGTTTAGTACAAAGAGGGATCAAATGTCACGTAATTAGATATACAAAATCTATATTTTTATATTTAACCCGCTCTTCGACGATTCTCTTATAGCTTCGCAAACTTTATGACTTGCAAGTCCCTCGCATAAGCCTGGGATTACAGGTGTTCCATTAATTATACTCTGAGCCCATAAATTTTGAATTCTCAAAACTGGAGCTATTCTTCCATCAGTCCATGTTTTTTCAAAATTAAAACTTAAATCTGCAGTTAGATTTTGTATTTTATTTTCGTTGTTTGAATATTTCAAATTAAAACCATGTACATAATCTTTTTGGTTTTCGCTTTTAAGAATTAGTGAACCTTCGCTTCCATATATTTCTAAACTAAATCCTCTACCATTTTTAGAAATTGATGATAAAGATACCTGACATGGAACAAGATTTGAGCTGTAGTTTGATATTTCTATATTGGCTAAACATACATCTTCACTCGTAACATCATTTAAATCAGATGAATTAGGTAAAGGTCTTTTTTTTATTGATGTTGCTAACTTGCCAGACACGTTTATTGCTTCTCCAAAAAACCAATTCAACATATCGAATGCATGAGTACCTAAAGCGCCAATAACTCCTCCACCTTTTTCTTCCAATGAATACCAATTCCAGGATCTTTTGGGGTCGGATCTACTGCCCATTAACCAATCTAATTTGACTAGATATATATCTCCTAAGATATTTTCATCAATAAGTTTTTTTGTCTGAAGGAAAAGAGGTACTGCCCTATATTCAAAATCAACACATACGCTTAAATTATTAATCAAAGATATTCTCTGAAGCTCTTCAATTTCAAGGGAAGATATTGAAACAGGTTTTTCTAGTAGCAAATTTTTATTGTTCTCAAGTGCGCTTTTTGCTAATTTAAATCTTGATTCAGGAGGGGTAGCAATAATGATCCCATCAATTTCTGGAGATTTAATTAAGTCATTCCAATCATGAAAAAAATCTAAGCCCGTTTCTTTTTCTAATATCGATTTTTGTTTTTTCTCGTAATGATAAATTGCTACAGGAGTTAAGTAATCAGACTCTTTTAATGCCTCTAAATGAACATTTTTACCAAACCCTAGTCCAGCAATTGCTATTTTTAATTTTTTATTTTTAGAATTCATTCTTATCCATTAATAAACTCTGAACAACTATTTTCAATAACAACATCTATGAGTTCATCATTATTTGAAGTTTGCCATTTTGAATTGAATTGAGGTATTCCATTTATGGAAGTATCTTTAAACTTTTTTTCATCGCAATTAATTCTCATTACATAAAGTGATAACTCTCCATCATCATCAGAATTAGTTGGATTTTTGAAGAACTTTGTTAAGACACTGATTTCACCATTTGGAAAAGGCTTAATACTGCCTTTATCAAGCCATTCTTTCCCTTCACTATTCTCTTTTAGTAGCACCCAGTCAACATTTCCTATCCCATAAGAATATGGCGCAAAATTTAAAATAAAAAATAAAAGGCTTAAAGAAAAATAAAAGAAATTTGAAATTATACTCATTTTATATATTTGCTTCTGCAAGTTCTTTTACACCATGAATTTTTAAAATTTTAGTCAGAGTATCCTTGAGATCTTTTCGTTTCACAATTACATCAACAAAACCATGCTCAAGCAGATATTCAGCTGTTTGAAAATTATCGGGTAATTTTTCTCTTAATGTTTGCTCTATAACCCTTCTTCCAGCAAATCCAATAAGTGCTTTAGGTTCCGCCAAAATTAAATCACCTAACATCGCAAAGCTGGCTGTTACCCCTCCAGTAGTTGGATGAGTTAATAAGGGCATATATAGGAGATTTTTCTCTTTATGTTTTTTTAGTGCTCCAGATATTTTTGCCATTTGCATGAGACTTAACATACCTTCTTGCATCCTTGCTCCGCCTGATGCGCAAACAATAAGAATTGGAAAATTTTCCAAAGTTGCTCTCTCAATTATCCTTGTAATTTTTTCACCAACTACTGAACCCATGGATCCTCCCATAAATCTAAAATCCATAACAGCTAATGCTAAAGGCATTGAATTCACAGAACAGATACCTGTTACGACTCCATCTCTTAAACCTGTACCTGCTTGACTTTCTTTAATTCGATCAGCATACGCTCTTCTATCTTTAAAACCTAAAGGATCTGTAGGACTTAGTGAACTATCAAATTCTTTAAATGAATTTTTATCAGCAATTATATTTATCCTTTCATCGCTATTAATCCTATTGTGGTGTCCACAATTACTACAAACATTGAAATTTGAAATTAGGTCTTTTCTATAGGCTACTTGCGAACACTCAGAACATTTAACCCACAATCCATCTCCTTCGTCAGTATCTTGGGAAACTTTCCCAACAAATTGATCTTTGCGCCTTGCGGCAAACCAGTCGATTAATGACACAACGTTACCTGTTTTTTCTATTTAAATCTAAGTAAGGTACTTTTATCAAGAAAGATATATAAAAATTTGAGATCCTCTAGATTAAAAACTTCTCAAAATTAAAAAATAATGATTTACGTTGATAATCGAAAATTAATTATTATTTATTTTTCTCCTCAATCATTTTATGAATTATTGGAGTGAGAATTAGTTCCATTGCGAATCCCATTTTTCCTCCATTTACAACGATACTTGTTGGACTTGACATAAATGAATCATTAATCATTCCAAGCAAGTATTGAAAATCAATCCCCCATTTCTCTCTTGCCCCTTTTCTGAAATGTATGATCACAAAGCTCTCATCAGGAGTTGGGATATTCCTGCATATGAAAGGATTAGAAGTGTCAATTGTGGGAATTCTTTGGAAATTAATATCGGTTTTGCTGAATTGTGGGCATATATGATTTATATAATCAGGCATTCTTCTCAATATAGTATCTACAATAGTTTCCGCTGAGTAACCTCTTTCTGCGTTATCTCTATGGATTTTTTGAATCCACTCTAAATTTGTTATCGGAACAACTCCAACAAGTAGATCAGCATAAGAGGCAACATTGTATCCATCACCTTCTACCCCGCCATGCAAACCTTCATAAAAAAGTACATCTGTTCCCTCAGGAATATCTTCCCATGGAGTAAATTGTCCAGGTTCTAGGGATGTCCCAAGTCTTGTATTATGTTCTTCTGCTTCTTCAAGACTATGTAGATAATATCTTTTCTTTCCTCCTCCAGTTTCACCATAGATTTTAAAAAGTTCTTCTAGCTTGTCAAAAAGATTAGCCTCTGGACCAAAATGTGAGAAATTTTCACCTTTTGAAAGAGCGTCTGCCATAGCTTTTTTCATAGGCATTCTTTCAAATCTGTGGTAACTATCACCTTCAACAACTGCGGGAACAATATCTTCTCTGGCAAAAATATGCTCAAAGGCTCTTTTTACTGTACTTGTTCCTGCTCCTGAAGATCCTGTTACAGCAACTACTGGATGACGTTTTGACATTTTTAAAAAACAATATCTAATGATTCTGACAGGTCATATGCCAACTTTATGTTTTACTTAAAAATATTTTTTTATTTATTAATTTTTTTTTAAATTTCATCCATTATTTTATCTCCGATTTCACTGCAAGATAAAACTTCAGTAGACCCATCAGCTAAATCTGCTGTTCTAAATCCTTTTGATAAAACTTTATCAATGGCAGTTTCTAAATTTTCTGCAGCTTCTTCTTCATTTAATCCAATTTTTAACATCATGGAAGCAGATAAAAGCATTGCAATAGGATTAGCTATGTTTTTACCAGCTATATCAGGAGCCGAACCATGAACAGGTTCAAAAACGCCTGGGCCATTATTGTTTAAAGAAGCAGATGGAAGCATACCAATAGAACCAGTTAACATTGCGGCTAAATCGCTTAAAATATCTCCAAATAAATTACTAGTTAAAATCACATCAAATTGACTAGGATCTCTAACTAATTGCATTGCTGCATTATCAACATACATATTGCTTAGGGATATATTTTTATCTTTTGAGGTGATATTTAAAACTGTATCTCTCCACAATTGACTAACCTCAAGAACGTTTGATTTATCAACAGAACATATTTTTTTATTTCTTTGGTTAGCAATTTTTATTGCTATTTCGGTTATTCTTTCTATTTCAGTTGAATCATAGATCATCGTATTGAAAGCTTTTGGGATTTTTGTATTTGTTATGTGTCCTCTTGGTTTCCCAAAATAAATTCCTCCTATTAATTCTCTTACAACAATAAGATCTACATGCTCAACGATTTCTTTTTTTAATGTACTTGCATCTAATAGAGATTTTCTTATTTTGACAGGCCTGATATTTGCGAAAAGGTTTAGGGCAGATCTTAACTTTAGTAACCCACTTTCTGGCCTTAATTCTCTTGCAAGAGAATCATATTTAATATCTCCAACACATGCTAAAAGTACTGCGTCACTTTTTTTACATTGTTCTAGTGTCTCATCTGGAGCAGGAGTACCATATTTTTCATACGCTATCCCTCCAAATAATTTTTCAATAATCTCAATATCGAAATTATGATTTTTTGAAAGCTTTTTTAAAACTTTTTTTGAAACTTCTGAAATCTCTGGTCCAATTCCATCTCCTGACAATAAAACAATCTTATATTTCTTCATTTAAATTTTTGTTTAATAGAACAATAAATTATTGCTTGTCTAATTGTCTAAGTTTTTTTGCTAATTCTGGTAATTTTTTAAAAATACTTGAACTCCTTAGCCATGATTTATTTTCCATCGCGGGGAAACCACTTATTACCTTGCCATCTTCAATGTCACAATGGATTCCGCATTTTGAACTCGCAATGACATTATTACCAACTTTTACTCTATTATTGACTCCTACTTGCCCTGCCAAAATAACACCATCTCCAATATTTGCGCCTCCAGCGATACCAACTTGAGCTGCAAATGCACAATTCTTTCCAATTTTTACGCCATGACCTATTTGTATTAAATTATCCAACTTTGTTCCCTCATCAATAAAAGTAAATCCAACTGCGGGTCTATCAATACAACAATTAGTTCCAATTTCTACAAAACTCATTATTTTTACACCACCTTTTTGCGGCATCTTTACCCATTTGCCATTTTCAGGAATAAAACCAAATCCCTCTGATCCAATCACAGAATTTGAATTAATTACACAATTATTTTTTAGAGTGGTATTTTCGTAAATAACACAATTTGGATGAATTATATTATTATTTCCTATTTGAACATTGCCTAAAATTGATGATCCAGGAAGAATATGATTATTGTCTCCAATTACGGTATTTTCCCCAATATAGACATTAGGTCCAATATGGCAATCTGCTCCAATTATTGCTGTTTTATCTATAACTGCTGAGTCATGAATTCCTGGTTTGAAATTGATAGTTTTATATAAATAATCCAATACTTCTGCAAATGCAATTCTTGGATTTTTAACGATTATGTTAGATATATTGAGTTTTTTTTAGGGCACTAACGATTTCATCGTTGTTAGTAGTTATTATTGCTGATGCTTTAGTTTGATCTAATTTTTCTTTAAGTATATTATTTTCTTCTAAAAAAGATATTTGATGTTTAACTGCAGCATCTAATGAGGCAGCATCATCTATATTTAAATCTTCGAAAATATTGGCACTAATAAAATTTGAATTTCCTTTTTTTATTAGATCAACTAAATCACTTAAAAGCATTTTTCAGTTTTAATTTTTTCTAAGAGAGAGCAAGAACATCTCTATGAACGACAATTATCGAGGAGTTGTTATTTTCTTTATTATTTAAGATACTTCTTAATTTGTCGCTACTTATTGATACTAAACCTTTTGCAACTTCTTTATCATTTGTATTTACGATTTTAACTGCCTGATTAATCGTAAAGTTTCCTTCTACATTCTTAACACCAACCGCTAAAAGTGAGGCACCTTTTTTTTTAATTGCAAAAGAAGCGCCTTCATCTAAAGTAATTTTCCCTACTGTTTGAATTGCGTGTGAAAGCCAACTTTTTTTGTTTCCAATAGGTTTTTCTACTGGATAAAATAAAGTTCCAATTTTATTATCATTAAATATTTCAATTAAGTTTTTTTTATTAGTTCCATCAACTAGTTGGACTTCGACTCCTCCTTTTGTTGCAATTTCTGCAGAAATTAATTTTGTAGAAATTCCTCCTGTTCCCCACTCATTATTTGAGTTTAGAATATTTTTATCTTTAATTTCCTTTAATTCACTATTATGAACTTCTTTAATAGGTTGCGCATCTTTATTATTACGTGGATCTTTTGAGTATAGATTTTCAATATCGGTTAATAAAATAAGCTTGTTAGCATTTATAGCCAAGGCAACTAAAGCAGAGAGGGTATCATTATCTCCATATTTAAGCTCTTCATTTGCTACGGTATCATTTTCATTTACTATTGGAATAACATTCAAATCGATTAATCTTTTTAAAGTTTTAGAAGCGTTATTAAAGGATTCTCGTGAATTGAAATCAGCTTTAGTTATTAAAATTTGAGCAATATTAAGACCTAATTTATTAAATACTTTATCGTATAAGGACATTAAATTAACTTGACCTACTGCAGCAGTAGCTTGAAGTGTACTTAAATCATTTGGTCTTGTTTTAATATTTAACTTTTGGCAGCCTAATCCAACGGCTCCACTAGTTACTAAAATTAACTTGTTTCCTTTTGAAAGAAAACTTGTAAAGGATCTAGAAAGATTTTCAATAACTTCTTCTGTAGATGTTTCCTCTGTTCCTCTTAAAATACTAGTACCAATTTTTATAACCCAAGTTTTCATTTTATAAAATGAGAAATTAATTTTTCTATTGTCAAAGTTAAATTAAATTTTATAGGCAGGCCATCTCTATTTAATCTCTTAACTAATATTGTTTTTATATTACATCTATTACCAACAATAATATCTGTAAAAATTCTGTCGCCAATAATGGCTATATTTTTTGGCTCTCTGCCAATTTCTTTGATAGCAGACAAAGTTACTTTTTTTCTAGGTTTTGATGCATTGTATTTATACCTTAAATTTAATTCTTTCGCTATTTTTTCGATTCTTTTTTTTGATGGATTATTACTTATTAGATATAAGGAGAAAAGTTTTTTAGATTCTATGATCCAATTTTTTACAGCTTTTGGGATCATATTTGATTTTCTATTTACTAGAGTCCCATCCACGTCTAGCAATAAAGAATTTATTCCTTTTTTTTGCAACTCAGATTGAGAAATATTATATATTGGTAAGTTTGAATCCCAATTGACATTTAGGATAGATCTCATTTAATTTAAGAACTACTTTTTTCAAGCTCAGTTTCAATCAAAGGTTGAATTTTATCGAACTCATCATCCTCAACTAATAAGGCACCATTGTCTTTTAATTTACCAACAATAAAAAAAGGATCTAGTGGTATATATAAGCCATATTCTTGGTCAAAAAGATTAAAGTTAACGAGCAATTCATAACTCTCACTATCATCATCGACGTAATCTTCTTCTAATTCATCGTAAATTGGTTCTTCAAGTTCTCCTGATACTGTTAATGTAACTGCTGACCTGATAAGTCTTAAATCATGTTCTTGAAGGACTGCTTCAGCATTTTTTAGTATTTGTTCATTTTTATCTATTTTCTCAATCAGTTCAGGTTCATCTTTTTCATTTATCTTAAAAAGACTTACTGGAGTATCAACTGGGGTTAATAAAGCATATTCTTGGCCTTCAACACTTACTAATTGTTCAAGATAACAAAATAGCTCGTTTCCATTTGAGTCATTTAATAAAAGAGTCTGTGCATCATAATTATCATTTGAATTGGCTTCTTTCATTTAAAAATTATCTATCCTTTTTAATACTAATATTTTATCTGACGTTTACCAGCTATTTCTTCTAATTCAGGACCTTCTTCGATCCATTGTTCAAGTATTATTTTTGCTGAAAAACTATCAATCAATCCGGATTTATCTTTTTTTATTCCAAATCTTTCTGAAGATTCCCAAGTTGAACTATGTTCGTTGACATAAGAAAATGGAAGCTTTAATTCATTTGAAAGTAATTTACCGTAATTTTTACAGTCAATAGCTTGAGTGGTCATTTGACCTTTCTCATCTAGCGGTATACCCACGATAAAACCAGTCAAATTAAATTCATTTATATAATTTCTAATGATTTTAATTTCTTGATTATTTTCAAATCGTTTCACTGCTGGAAGTATATTTGATGTTATGCAGAGGGGATCACAATAAGCTAATCCTATTCTTTTGGTACCTATATCCAAACTCAAAATTGACTTGGGTTTGGGTTTGCAAAATTTCACTTTGTTTTTAATGGAAAAGGAGATGGATATGGATTACCTTGAGGACTTAATTTTTCAAAGATTGATTCCAAAGATTGATTTATTATATTTACTTGTTTGGACTCATTCTTAATTATTGTGTTCCTAATAAGAATTATTTCTTGATTTTTTTCTTTGATATTACACTCTTCGAGAAAAACATTTAATTGAGAATTTTCTTTATAGGTTTTTAAATATGAAACAGGTGATTTTTCAAAAAATCTTTTTATAAATTCTTTTAAAATTGAATTGAATCTCTCATCCCAATATCTACTTATAGTTAAAGTATAAATTTCTTCTTTTTGATAATTAATATCTTTTAAAATTGTACATAAAACTGAATTTTCATATATTAAGGCACCACTCTTAGAGTTATTTCTTTTAAGAATATCCTCTTGATCAAAATCTAAAATATTTCTTATTAAGGGAGATTGATTTGATCTTATGAAATTAACTATTTTTAATATATTTTGTTTATTTATGTTTTGGAATTCATTAATTAATGTATAGGCATTTGTATTTTGATTGTTAGGTTTATTTAGATCAGATCCATCCCAAAGGATTATCTCTCCTAAAGGTTGAAAGCCTAATTCTCTTGAGTTTGATATGAGGTCAACATTATTTATATCTGAATTAATTATCCAACTTGAAGTTTTGGTTTCTTTTATTGAGATAGATTTTTTTTATCAATCCTAAAGTTAATTGTTTATCGGTTAAAGAACACTTGCTATTTATCAACTTGGGCTTAGATATTTTTAAGCAAGTCTCTTTTTTGTTTAATGGGAAAATGTTCAAATAACCGATAATTTCGTTTCCATATATAGCAATTATGCATTTATTTTTATTTTTCTTAAGATTATTCAAGAAGATTTTTAAGTCATCAAAGGTATTGATAATTGCCATCTTTAAAAACCAATTATTCAATTCCTTATTTTTAATATCTATTAAAAGATTAATGTGCCGTATATGGAGTTCTTCAAAAGTTACTTCCATTCCTTTTTTAGATTGAAAAGAATAAGAGGTATCTTTTTTCATTTACTTTTTTTCTCTTATTAATACTATAGGGGTTTTTTCATCTCCATTGCCAGCTGGATTAGATAATAAGTTTCTTTTAAGTATTTTATTTACTTTTTTACTTGAACTTGCTAAGACTTTCACACCTCCAAGATCATTAACATCGACAACAGCAACATCTATATTTAGATAGTTCGAGACCTCCTTACAAAATAAATCCGAATTGAGAGGACCCATAACTATACTCTTGTCGTAAGGTGTAACTGTGCCGCTTATATCATCAATGAGGGATGATTCTGAACCAGTTAACCTATAAAACATACCTTTAATACCAAATAATTTGAAGAGAAATCCAATTAATAGTGCAAAGGTTATTCTTGTGACTCCGATTCTATTTATTAATAATTGCATTCCGCAAGCTGTTGCGAGACTGCTTGTAGGGTGAAAAAAATAACATAAAGCTTTCGAAAATAAACTATATTCTAAATTTTTAGGGGAAATATATCTATTTTGCATAATCGCTAGCGGACTCTCGCCGATTGTTAAAATATCATTTTTTTCTACAATTCCTTTGCAGTATTCAATCACAGTACTTACTGGATTATCAAAGCAACCAAGTATATCAGTTTTAATAGCAAAAGCTTTATATTTATTATTTAAAGTAATTTCAGAAACTTCTTTCGGCCTTTGTTTTGACTATCTAAATTAATTAAAAAACAATCCTCATTATTTGAAATACCAAAATGTCCATAGTTCTCCCAAAATACTTTTAACCATAAATATTTTATTTTTTTTCTAAAATTATTATTGCTAAATTTATATATGATTCTTATAAATAATTCTGAATTTGACTTGATAATTGTTGTTGGCCAGTAATTATTTAAATTCTTAATTTTATTATTTTCATATATATAAATATCTTCTTGATAATTAAAATTTTGGGAATATTCGTTACCTTTATTTGTAAAAAAATCTAATTCAAAATTTATATTAGATACCATCGTCTCTTTGGTTTTACTTTTATTAGTTATTTTTAAATCAATAATTAATTCGTTTAAACCATCTTTTTTTTTGATTTTATAATTTATAGGTACCAGATTTAATTTTGATTTGGGTGAGTTTTTTAATATATAAATCTGAAAGAATTAAAAAAAATAAAAGAAATAAGAGGATATTTATTAATATCATTTTTTAATTAATTTTTGTTTTTATCTTTTTTTTCAGAAATGATACTGTTGTATTCATTAAAACTCTCTACAGAAAATGTAGTATCTTCTATATTAATTCCTTTTAGTTCTCCTATAACTTTGTTTAATTCATCGATATTAATCATTCCATTTTCATCAAATTTAACTTCACCATCGCTATTTAAAATCACGGTTTGTGGAATTAATCCGTTCCAATAATAATTAGGTTCATTTCTAAGATCAGACTTTTCTTTATCCTGTAATTCATCAGTAGTTAGAGCAATGATATCTATATTATTTCTCCATATCAAATCTAAACCAGATATTATCGGAGCCATAGCTTTACTATCTGAGCTATCGTCAAGATAAAAAAATAAAACTGCTACTCTTTTATTTTTTAATGATTCCTGAAGAGTTGTCTGGGGAGGAACTATTGCCCCATTTCCCGCGTATATAGGAAAGATGTTGCCATCGTAACTATCAGAATCTCTAGATGCATTTGCTTTATATGGACTTAAGAAAATTAATGCTATTAGGATCCATTGAATTATTTTCATTAAAGTTTAAAAACTTACTTTGAACTTGATCTTCCTAATCCTTGAAGGATTCCTTTCCCCACTAAACCAATAGCTTTGCCAACGACCTTTGTAAGGAAAGTTACAAAAAGATTACCGATATATTTTACAGCAACTTCTAACTGCGGTGCTACTGCATCTCTTATCTCAACTAACAATGTAACTTGTTTTTGTAGCCATTCTAGATTCTCTAATTCTTTCTCCCTATTTTCATTTTTAAAGTAACGGGTAAATTTTTTATCAATAATATCAATATATTCTCGTTTACTCTCATACAAATAGATAGGCATATAAATATAGTCATGCCAGCGATTGTAGTTATTAATATTATTTCTAAATCTTTCAAAATTTCTTGTCGATTGTAATTCGGGATTTATAAGTACAGTTCTTAATTCAGGCCAAGAAGAACAAATATTAAAGATTTCAGAGGCTAATAAATTACAGTTCCTTATTGTCCAATTTGAAATTATATTTTCGAGGATCAAAAACGATTCTGTTTCATATAGAGGGAGTAATTTCCCATCATAGTCAAGAGCTTCATTTTTAATAATTGGCTCAATAAACATTATTGATTCATGTGATTCTCTATCTATCTCTTCGCAACTTACCTCACTATAGATAAAATCATTTATTGAAATAGATTCGCCTCCTTTTTTTAATCGAAAATAACTGTCTGTGATATTTGAAATTGTATTAACTTTAAGTTCTTTTATAAGAGAATCTAAATCATCTTTAAAATCTTTCTCCTTATAGTTTTCCTTAATATTTTTTACTAAATTATCTAACTCATCTAACATTTTGCAAATTAGTCGCGAAATGAATTCTTTCTTTATTCCAGAGAGAATTAATGATGAATTATTAAATTCAACTTGTAAGTTAGTTGAGCTATACCTTTCTTTTAGTCTATCTAAAATCAAATTCCATATTTCTGCGGTGTTTTTATCTTTTATGAAAACAGTGTTCTTATTTTCAAGATTAATTTTATTTTCAGTGTAAACCGCCTCTGTATAAAGTTCTAGTGAATTACCCCATAAGAAAATTAGAAAAGATTTTGCAGTAATAAGTTCTCTTAATCTTCCTTTTAAAATGAATTTATAAAATTCTGGTGTTGAATCAGAGTTGACATATTTGAATATATGATTAATTTCAGAATCGATTTGTTTAAGACCTGAAGTTAGAATTTTTTGACTAAAAGAGAGAGGCTTATTTTTGTTTAATTGAACTCGGGAATTATTTTCAATATCAAATACCCTTCCTCCATTTAAAATGGTATCAATAGATTCAAGAACTTTTTCTGCACTGGGATTTAAAAGAAAACCTTCAGCATTTAACGATGGAGGGTTATTTGCTTCATAAACAAGTTCGCCAGAGAGAATTATAAGAAACTTTGACTCATCATATCTTTCTCTTAATTTTAAAAACTCTAACCTTACAAGATCTTCTGATTGGAAATTAAGAACATTCCATATAACTAAATCTGGAGTTTTATCACCTGTTCCATTATTAAAATTAATTTCTAAATTTTGGTCTAGTGATGTTAACTTAAGCGATAAAGATTCTGCTATTAAGCTTGGAGCAATAATCAATATTGATTTTTTTGAAATTAATTCCAAGACTAGATTTCTTATCTCTTATTCAAAATTAACTAACAATTCCTGCAAACACCAGCCTTAATAGAATTTTTATACTCTTTTAAGCGTAGTAATTTGTGTTTAAATCAAAGTCATTTAATCTCTCTGCTGACAATACATTATTCGCTTCGTTTATTGTGAATTTATTTTCATATAGAGCTTTACCTACTATTACTCCAAAGAGTCCAGAGTTTTCAAATTTTACTAACGATAATAAATCAGAAATTGAACCAACACCGCCTGAGGCTATTACTGGAATATCTGTAATTTCAAGTATGCTTTTTATGAATTCTTCATTTGTCCCTTCTAAAGTCCCATCTGTATTTATATCTGTGACAATAAAACTAGCAATTTTAAATGAAGAAAACTCCTTTACTAGATCTGTGGCCAAAATATTAGATTGCTCAAGCCAACCCCTTGTACTCACTTTTCCATCTTTTGCATCTATCCCAACAATTATCCTTCCAGGAAATTTATTTGATAAGTCTTTAACTAGTTCTTTATTTTCTATTGCAGAGGTTCCCATGATAACTTTCTCAATACCATAAGAAAATAATTGTTCTATCCTTTCTTGAGACCTTATCCCCCCACCTATTTGAATAGGTATGTTAACTGTTTTTGCAATCTTTTTTATTGATTTATCGTTTGTTGGGGATCCAGTTTTTGCAGCATCCAAATCAACTATATGTATATATTTTGCTCCTTCGCTTTCCCAAAATTTAGCTTGCTCATGAGGCTCTTTTGTGAAGTCTTTTCTTTTATTAAAGTCGCCTTTAAAAAGCCTTACACACTTACCATTCATTAAATCAATTGCTGGTATTAGGTCCATAGAATCATCCTTTTCATTAATTACTTATTAGTAGTACTATTCAATATGTAATTCTATTTAAGATTACTACTTCAGTTAAATATTTTTCGAATATGAAAATTCTTGTAATGGGTGGCACTAGATTTGTTGGTAAGTCTTTGGTTGGAAAGTTATTAAGTAAAAATTATGATATTGATATTTTTACAAGAGGTAATAAAAGTAATCCTGAAAAAACAAATTTAATTAAGGGTGATAGAAATAATTCAGAAGATATCTTCAAGCTAAGAAATGAAAAGTATGATGTTGTTTTTGATATTTCTGGACGAGAGTTAGAACAAACCAAACTTCTTATAGAGAATTTAGATAACTCTTTCCAGAGATATATATACGTAAGCTCTGCAGGTGTTTATAAAGATAATTGTGAATTACCCTTATCCGAAGTTGATCCAATTGATCCGGAAAGTAGGCATAAAGGAAAGTTTGAGACAGAAAATTGGTTAAAAAACCAAAAAATTCCTTTTACGAGTTTTAGACCTACTTACATTTATGGACCAGGAAATTATAATAAAATTGAAAATTGGTTTTTTGAAAGGTTATTTAATAAAAAATCTATACCAATTCCTGGGGACGGTTCTTTAATTACTCAGCTAGGCCATGTTTCGGATCTAACTGATGTAATGATTAGGTGCATAAATTTTGAAAATTCCAAAAATAATATTTACAATTGTTCAGGTGAAAAAGGAGTAACAATCAAGGGTTTAATTTATTTCTGTGCGAATGTTCTTGGATTAAACCAAAATGAGATTTCTTTAAGAACATTTGATTATCAAAAATTAGATCCTAAGTCTCGAAAGGGATTTCCAATTAGATTAAATCATTATCAGACTGATATCTCTAAGATAAAACGTGATTTAGAGTGGGCGCCAACTTTTGATTTACTTAATGGTCTGAAGGATAGTTTTGTGAATGATTTTAATAATAAAAAGAGTCAGGAGTTTGATGAAAATTCAGACAATATTCTTTTTAATTCTTAAATAGCCTAATAAAGTCACAAAAGTCAGGATGAATCCTAGCCAATAAAAAATTAAAGCCAAATTATCCAATAAGCTATTTTTTAATGGTGTAAAAAAGGTAATTACTGAAATAAAAAAGAAAAATGTTTTATATTTTCCTAACATTGATGCTGGTAAGCCGTCTTTTGTAGAGTTCCTTAGGCTAGAGATAATTAATTCTCTAAATAAAATTAATGACAATGACCAGAAGGGTATAAAATTATTTTTACAAAGGAAGGTCAGAGGAATTAAATAGAATACTTTATCGCTTAAAGGATCTAGGATAGCTCCTAATCTGGTTTTAAGATTAAATTTCCTTGCAATTAACCCGTCAAAATAATCAGTTAAACCTCCAATAATAATCAATATAAATACATAAATTGGTCTATTAATTTCTAAAAAAAGTATTAATGGAAATACAAGGAAAAGGCGAGATATTGATAATAAATTGGGAATATTCAATTCCAAATTTTTAAAATTTTTTTTTAATAACAAATTAATTTTTGTATATAAAAATATATTACACTCTCAACAAACTTAAATTTTTAGTAAAAATTTTAAATAGTTTTTGATGCTAGATTTTAAAATTTAATTTAAATCTGATTCCTAAAGATTATAAACTCAACTTCTCTTTATGGATGATGATGTTTTATATTACAAAACTATTCCTAATATCTAATATCTAATGCAGCCTCATAGCCTAAAGCTATCTCCAGAATCTGATTTGATAAATTCAATTAAAGAATATTCTTTATCGAATAATTTATATGGGTATGTTTCTGGAGTGGTTGGTAATCTTAGAACAGTTTGTATTCAATGCCCAGGTAATCAAGAGATAAATAAATTTGAGGGAAATCTAGAGATAGTTTCTTTAAACGGACATTTTAATAAAGGAGATGTTCATTTACATTTGAGTTTTGCAGATGAGGGATGTAATGTCTTTGGCGGTCATCTTGAGGAGGGTTGCATTGTAAAAAAAGGTACTGATATATTATTACTTTCTTTTGAACAGAAAATTATTAATATCTCAAGTAATGATTTATTAAAAAATGAATCACGTGTAAAAGCATATATTTTAAAGGATTGTCCTTGGTCTAAAAGAGCAATTAGGTTGCTTAATTCTTTATCTATCCCTCATGAAGTTACTCTAATAGACAATGATGATAGCTTTCAAAAAATTATGGCTCAAAGTAGCCATAATACTTTCCCTCAAATATTTTTGGATAATAAATTTTTTGGAGGATATGATGAACTTTCAGAACAAGCAAAATTGGATAACTTAATTTCATTTAAGTAATCTAAATTTTTTAACTTTCACGATTAGTAAGCTTTTCAGCAACTAATTCGTCCTCTAACTGCTTTATTAATCTTGATACAAGACTTTGAAATTCTGGTTGACAGCCTTTAAATGCAGCTTTATGTCTTATTGGCTCATTTCTAGTTCTTAAATCAGTAAGCATTAATTGTAATGCGTCAATTTTGGGATTTATTTTCATAGTTTTAATTTATATATTTACATCTTTTAAATCATTTGCATAGCTTTTTTAAAAGATATCTTTTTATTATCATTCGAACTTGTAACTTCTATTAATTTATTTATGGATTCTTTGTTTTTTAAAGAATCTATACAACATTGCGCAACTAATCTTCTTGGGATTGATCCATTAATTTGAGTATCCTCTTTTGAATAATTTATATTTTCTGATTTAATATCTTCATTTTCCTTTAATCCTCCAGGTCTAATAATAGTCCAGTCAAAATTTGAATTACGTAGAAAGTTTTCACCTAATTTCTTCCATATAAGAATTAAACCAAATAAGTTTAATGGGTGAAATAATTTACCAGTACAAAGGGAACTAACTAAAATAACCCTTTTAATACCAACTCTTTTGCAACTCTCTAATTGCCTGTATACACCTAATGCATCAACCTTTGCAGGACCAGTTAAATCTAATGATGCTCTCGCTCCAGTAGCAATTATCAAGGCATCAATATCTTTAAATGCTTCATCAAGTTCCCCTTTTTTGTCTAATGAAACCCTAATTGTTTCTAAACGCTCTAGTCCTGTTGAGACTTTTGAATTCTTTCTGATGATTTGCCTTACTTTATATCCTTTCCTAACTGCTTCTTCGGAAATTCTATAACCTGTTTTCCCCGATGCACCGGTAATTGCTATTTTCATGATTAAAAAACTAATTCAATCATTATATAAATTTCTTAAGGCTTTTTACATATAAATTTCTTTTTTCTTTTGGGATAAAGAGTGCTACATAAATAACATTTTGTTCCATCACAACCTCTTGCAGTACAGTATTCTCTGCCATAAAAGATTATCTGCAAATGTAAGGTATTCCAATCATTAATAGGAAATATTTTTTTTAGGTCTTTTTCTGTTTGAACTACGCTATCGCCATTTGATAGGCCCCATCTTTGTGCCAACCTGTGTATGTGAGTATCTACTGGGAATGAGGGTATTTTAAACACTTGAGACATTACAACTGATGCTGTTTTATGGCCTACCCCTGGAAGTGATTCAAGCTTCTCAAAAGAATCTGGGACAGTACCATTATGCTTCTCAATCAATAATTTAGATAAGTTATAGATGTTCTTTGATTTTTGATTAGATAGACCTAAAAATTTTATGTATTCGTAAATGCCATTAATACCTAGCTGCATCATCTTTTCTGGATTATCTGCAACTTTAAATAAGCTTTTTGTTAATTCATTAACTTTTTTATCTGTTGATTGAGCACTTAAAACTACGGCTACTAGAAGTGTATATGCATTTGTATGATCAAGGGGTATTGGAGGCGATGGATATAGCTTTTTGAGTTCCTTGCGTATTATTTCAGCTCTTTCAGACTTTCTCATTAAATTTGAAAATTAAATGGTGTATAAAATTATACATGGGGTATTTTAGGTGAATATTTTCTGCTAATTTAATATATTTAAATAAGAAGAACTTAGTGAAAAAAGATGCGTTATTAATTGATAATTTGTGTCATAAATATAATAAGCGAGAATGTTCAAATTGGATATTAAACGAAATTAACCTGAAAATTGAAAATGGTGAGTTGTTAGGGTTGCTTGGTCCTTCTGGTTGCGGAAAAACTACTCTTTTAAGATTAATCGCGGGGTTCGAATATCCCTCTAAAGGGAGGATTTCTCTAAATGATAAGGAAATTTCAAGTAGTAAAAAAATTCTTAGTCCTGAGAAAAGAAATATTGGTATGGTTTTTCAAGACTATGCACTTTTCCCTCACTTAACTGTTTTGGAAAATGTAATTTTTGGTTTGAAAAACAAAAAAGACAGATCTAGAGTTGATTATTTATTGAATGTTGTTGGTCTTGAAAGTTTTGTTGAAAGGTACCCACATGAACTGTCTGGAGGCCAAAAACAAAGACTCGCAATTGCGAGAGCTCTTGCTCCAGGTACAAATTTTATTTTATTAGATGAACCTTTTTGTAGTCTTGATATGCATGTCAAACTAAAATTAAGAAGTGAACTCCCAAATATCCTAAAAGGTTGTAATGCAAGCGGATTGATGGTTACTCATGATCCGGAAGAAGCGATGTCAATATGCGATAAGGTCGCCGTTATGAATGATGGAAAAATACATCAAATTGATACGCCAATTAACCTTCTAAATAATCCCAAGACCATATTTGTTAGTAGTTTTATTTTGGGTAATAATATTATTAATCTTAAAAAAAATTGTAATTCATATATTTCTTGTTTAGGTGAAATATATTGTTCAGAGTATTTGAAAAATACAGGTATCAAAAGTATGTCAATTTCGCCTAAATTTATTTCAATTAAAAGATCAGAATCTGGTGATGCGATTGTTATATCTAAAGAATTTCTTGGAGAATTTCTTATCTATAAAGTATCTATTAATGGAAACATATTAAGGGTTAGAACTGATATTAATAATCTCCTTAATAATGGCGATAAATGTTCTCTTTCTATTAATAAAAATAGTTATTATTTTTTATATCCTGGAGCATATAAGGAATATATATAGACTTTTTTTATAGGCAATTACACTTGCCCCCCTTCCAATTAGAGCATTTTTTCTTTTTACATTTCTTTTTTTTACTGTTATATATTTTATTAGTTAATAGCAGTTCAGAAAATCTGTACTGTAAATTCATTTATAGTATTGAGATTGATTTTCATTATCATATTATTTAATTTAATTTAAAGGATTAATTAATTACTAATTTATACAAAATGTTGTATTATTTATTTAGTTTCTTATATGGCAATGAAAGAAAATAATCTTAAGTTAAAGAAATTAATTAATTTTGGTCCATCTGGAAGAGCTGTCGCACAACCAATTGACAAAAGTTTATTGGATAATATTTTTGAACATTTAACGATGGAAAGATATGCCAATGTTCAATATTTTTCTATATACCTCTGGTTCCAAGAACGTGATTTAAATGGATTTGCTTCTCATTTTCTAAGTGAATCACAAAGTGAAATGGAACATGCTCAGAAATTTGCAGATTACTTAATCGCGAGAGGACAAAGCGTAAAATTAGATGAAATTTCTGCACCAGTTCAAGCATGGGATTCAATAGAGGATTTGATTTCTTATTCTTTCAATATGGAGGCTGATTTAACTTCATCTCTGCAACAACTTTATTCCATTTCAGAAAGAATTTCAGATACAAGAACTAATGTATTTTTAGATCCAATCATTGAGGCTCAAACGAAATCAGAAGATGAATTCGCTAACATACTTGGTAAAGTAAAGTTTGCTTCTAATCAACCTTCTGCAATCTTATTGATAGATAGTGATTTAAAGAAAATATAGATTACTTTCAAATTTATTTTCATTCAATGTTCTTTTCGTAGATTCAATAAGTAAATTAGAAAAGTTAATATTCTCACTATTGTTTTTATTTAAAAGCTCAGCTATTTTGTAAATCTCACTAACTCTTTTAAAAAGATTTTTGTTTTCAGAAAATAATCTTCCCCTCAATGCTTTATTTTCTGTAGATTTGTAGGATTGCTTGATATTTCTGAGTCTATTCGATAAAACTTCAACTTCCATTAACAAGTTGTTAGTAAGTGATAGTGATTCCTTCATATTTTTATAGCGGCGATGTTTCAATAAAAGAAGGAGCAACGCTAACTGTTGCGGTTCCAATAGGAGCTATTAATAACTCAGATGATCTTAATTTAGAAATTAATCTTGTTGATGTTACTCGTGTAGAACCAATTAATTCACCAATCCTTTCATGAGTTAACCTAAAAGGTAACTCACACCATTGACCACATCTTCTACCTAGACGATTTACCAGTATTGAAAACAACGCTTGTAATCGTTGTTCTGCGCTTCCTAAGTGTCTAATCCTAAGGAGTTGCAATGTCCATTCATTTACTGCATCGAAACCAATATTCTTATCAATATTTACATTGCTGTGAAAAGACAAATCTGTTAGTGCTTCAACACAGACACCCTCGCTACATAAAAGGTCGGTTCTTAATTGATCTCCTGATTGTAAAAATGCGAGTGTCATTCCTTCAGTTTCTTCACATGGACAATAAACTCTTGCAATTCCACTTTCAACTTCTAGGCATGTCCCTTTTGGTCTTGATGAAGGATCTATTAATACGGATTGTCCAATTATTATCCTTACTGATTTTGACGGAGATTCTCCATAACTATGGAAATTCATTTATTTAAATATGATAATGAGAATTATTATCAATTATGCTCCAAAAAATTACTTATTGCAATAGATTCTCATTATCATGACATTTCTGAAGTTTTTCTTTACATAGTATTTAGGAATATAATTTAGGTAGAATTGCAAAATATTTTATTTTAAATGAGCGTAAATAGAGTTTGCTTTAATTGTGGAAGTTCTTCATTCGTCTCAGACCGATCTTTAGGTGGTAAGATTGTATGTTCTAAATGTGGATCTTCTTCATTTAAAAATAAATCCTCCTCATTTTTAAAAAGTAAAAGATTAGTATTTCTTGCTATTGCGATTTTTATTTTTATAATTGTTATTTAGATAATTTGTTTATATGCCAAAGTCCATTATTATTTGTTATTTCTACTTGAATACCAAATAACTTATTAAAATTTTCATTATTCATAACCTTATTTTGATCTCCATCAGCCATTATTTCGCCATCTTTTAGCATTATGACCCGGTCATAAATTTTGGTAATCGTTGAAATATCATGAGTGACGCATAAAATTTTCGTATTCAATTTTGATAATTCATTAACCTTATCAATTACAAAAAACTTTGATTTATAATCTAGATTTGCAGTTGGTTCATCTAGGATTAAGATTTCCGGTTTTTTGATTAATGCCCTTGCAATTAAAGAAATTTGTTTTTCTCCATCTGATAAATATGAAAAATTCTTTTTAGTTAAATTAGAAATATTCATTTTCTTCATGATTTTTTCCACCTTATAAGAATCTATTTCAGATTTTTTTTGTATGTAACAATATCTTCCATATAGTCCACTTAAAATTAAATCAAAAACTTGTAAATTTGGATTTATTCTATTTTTTATATCATTATTTACAGTACTTATTTTATTTCTTAGTTCCCATAAATTTATAAGTTCTTTGTCAAATATCTTCAGTTTCGATTCATTAGCTACTACTGGGTATATGTTTCTATTAATTATTTCAATTAAGGATGATTTACCTGAACCATTTGGGCCTATTAATATTACATTTTCTGAATACGATATCTTTAAATTTAAATCCTTAATTACTTTAAAGCCATTTTTGAAACAATTTATATTTTTTGCGTCAAACCAGAATTTTTTAAACACTACAACTTATTACTCCAAAATATAATCAATTGAATCGAGCTTAAAATAAATATAAAGAGATAAAGCCAATTCAACCATAAAGGTCTATCTACTTTCTTCATAGATTATATTATCAACATAAAAAATATAAGCGGAGCAGCAAATCTTACAAATGTTTTTCTAATAATATCAATATTATTCGCAATTTCTAACTTCTTTATCTCAGGAGGATATTTCAATATCACTTTTTCATATACATCAAGATTTTGGGTTTTGTTAATATTTTTCCATGGTTCATCTTTATCTTCAGACTTCTTGTACCACTTCCAAAAATAATTTATTATTCTATCTTCTCCCAATAATTTTATTTCATCCTTACTTATTAATCCCATATCGTGATTATATGTTTGTGTTTTTAAAATCATATAATCCTCATTGAATATCTTATAAAAAATTTTTCTTTGAGTCTCTTTAAATAATAAGAGATTATTAAGCAGTTTATTTTGTAGAAATTTCCTGTAGTGTCTCACTATCACTCTTGCTTTGTTTTTTCCTAGAGGAATATGATCTAAAACTTGTAAATATCTTGATGAGGAAGGATCGCCTTTGTAAATTAATATCCTTCCTGGAGGTATATATTTTATCCGAATAAATTCTTTTGTAGGGTCATTCTTGTAATAATAAATACTTTCAATATATTTGGGATTAATATTAATTTTCTGGTTAAAACTAACTAATACGTTTTTATTCACATCTTTATCCGGGATTGTATCGCCATGAACCCAAAATATATGAAGGATATCTAGGTGGTTTTCAATAATCCTTGACCAATCACATTTGAAGTCGACTAATACCTCCTCAAAGACATAATCCTTATGTGAAAAACCATTTTCATATAATTCGTAGTTACTTATAGGTGTATCTTCACTTATATTAATTAAATCAGTCTCAGATTTTTTAGAAAAATGTACAAAAATATATCCATTTTTTTCTGAAGTTTTGTATTGAGATAAATGAATTCTTTTGGCGTAGTTATCGTAGTTATTATCAACTATGTGGCGACATGTTATTCTGTCGAGATTTTGGCAACTCCCTCCAGATGAAAACTTAGCTCCATGATATGGGCAGGTTATTACCCCATCTGATAATGTCCCTCCAAAAAAGGAGGCCCCTCTATGTGGACAAATATTTTTAATGCACCTAACGTTTTTATTTTCATCTCTATAAAGAACAAGAGGCTCATCATAGAGTGAAAAATAATATAGCTTATTTTTTTTTAGTTCTTTAGAGGGACAAATTGCATACCAACCAAATAAACCTATATTTAAATCTTTTTGATTTTCTCTAATATCGAACGAGTCAATTTTTACTACCGTTCCTTTTTTAAATGGTTTAAGAACGGTATTAAAGTCTTTTGATTTAAAAAAATTAATTTGTCTGTTTTCCATAAATTAATTTCTTTTTTTAAATGACTGTTTATCTTTCGGAACTATAACCCAAGTAAATAATCAATTTCTTATAAAAAGAAAATTCTCTATTATTTGTAGCAATAATTATGTAGTTATCGCAAAATATTAAATCTCTATCGTATCTTTGTATCTTTATTTCATATTTTTTGTATCTTTTGTGATTCTTTCAAATTTTTTATGTAATCAATAGCATCATCAATATTTTTGTGGAAATTACATTGACCCAAATAACAACCTATAAATCTTAAAAATTTTCTCTTGCCACCACTAATTTCATATCTATGTATTGTTCCGCCATCTATAGGAGCATAAATAAGTTCTGGTAGTGCCATATTAATTTTGTATTTAATACTTAATTAAACAATAATTCATGTTTAAATACATTTCCATAGCTCAAACCATATATTTAATAATTAATTTACTTATTTTTGGATAATTATTTATTGAATACCCATGTATTATTTGTTATCTATTAATTATTGATATGAAATTTTTATTATGCCAAAAGCATTTAGGCGTTTTTTAAAAAAATTACCAAAAAAAATTCAAACTATAAAATACTCATTTAGAGAGTTTTTATCATCCAAAATATGAATAGCTTTTGTGGTTAATAAATTTTTAATTTCTATATTTTTAATAAAACATAGTCCCGAGAGTTAAATTTTAAATTATATTAAATTTGCAATTTTTGAAAAATTATGATCAAAAGGGTTTTTGCGATATTCTCTTTAACTTTGCTTTTTCTATTTAGTAGTCCAGTTTACTCATTAGATACTTCTTCTAAAACTCTTGAAAAGTATACTAAAAAGATTTCTAACAAATTCACTAGAACTTACTGCAATACTACCAAATTCGGTATTTCTTATGAAGGGGCTTTGGCATTTGCTATTGGAGAAACTAATAAGGAATTTAAAAATAATAAACTCAATAAATTGATAGATTATTCTCTTCTAAAAAATTCAATAGTTAATGATTTAGAAAATAATTGCCAGGTTTATGATTTTGCTTTAAGTAATTTAGAAAATTTAAAATTTAACTAGAAAAATGTAAATTTTTAAAGGCTTATTTTTTACCTATCCAATCATTGGGTTTCTCCATCATCCATTCAAAAACACCCTTTGCATCAAGGTTTTTAGATGCATAAATAAATAAAATTGGAAATATTAAAATTACTGCCCCAATAACTACTAACTCTATTTTACCGATCCCCATCTCAGTTACTGTTAAGGCAAAATAATTATTCATTATCTTTATTGAATTAAAAATTTATATCTACATAATTTACAAAAAATTTTAATTCTTTCACTTCTTTATAAAAAATCTTAATTGTTTATATTGAAATATATTTGTATAAAGTACCTATTTTATTGATTCAGAGTTTTTAATAATTTATATAATATAATTCTTTTTGATGGTTATGAATCATGAAATTATTATTTTCACACCTATTATTGCATTATTGATTGGATCTATAGTTTTTACAATTTTAAAAAAAAGAAAAAGATCAGCTAAAAGTATTTATAAATTAATAGATGATTTAGAAAAAAAATACATTTATTAATATTTTTTAGGAGAAAAGTTTAATCAAACTCTATACCTACTTCTTCTTTTAAATCTCTCTCCAAATCTGGAAGATGAGGTTCAACCCAATGATCTTTGTTATCAATGCCTGCTGCATTTACATAATTCATGATGTGTTTATCCACTTGCTTGTAAAGATCATGCAAATTTAAATCCATGCGTATATCATGTGCAATTTCAGAGACTTGTTGTTCTGTTAGACAATGATCTGGATGAAGTAAATCACAACATGGAATTCTCTTTTCAATCAATTCATTTAGATTGATTTTTATTTCGTAATCTTGATGGACAGTCATTTAATTTATAGTTTTGATTTTATTCTAATTATGTTTAAGGTTTTGTATATCTTTAGTCAAGAAACAAAGTTCTTTAATGCAAATACAGTAATTTTAAATAAATAGATCTTCCAAATCTTTATACAAATCATCATTCTCTTTTAGGTTTTTTAGATGGTCATGGTGATCTAGTGAGAGTTCTTTTTTTGAGGTGTAGAAAAGATATCCAAGGGCTCCTAAAAGTAATGTTGTTGGTAAAATCATGAGCATTTTATTGACTTATAATGAATATAGTGCAACACTTATTACAGTCAAGTGCTGAACTTTAATTAATCTTTAAATGCCTACCAAGAAAAAAAGAGTTGGTTTTATTCCTAGAGAAGATGTTATGAGAATAATTGACAAGTTGAGCATAGAGAACAATTTAAGTAATTCAAAAATAATAAGTATTTTGGTAGAAGAAGCACTTTCTATAAGAGGTATATTTAATAAAAAAAATGGCAAAGCTACTCAATCATATCAACTAAATGAAGATAATTTTCAAAACTTATTTGATAATTCTGGCGACTTTTTAGATAAAGCAAAATTTTCAATTGATAATAACTTAGACAAGCATTTTATTCCTAGTAAATCAACCCATTTAAATGAGGAGAAGCAGGAGTTTTTTGACTTGCAAACTTATAAAAAGTTTTTATCATTCCTAAAATTTCAGGAAATGATGGAAAAATATAATACTTAATAAAGTGTTGTTAAGTGATGCACTGTGCGTTAGATTTAATTTGTATTTATAGGAGATTCGCATATTAAAGTTATTTTTCGACATTTCAAAACCTAAATTCAATTAATCTATAAAATATTTATTCCGATGAATTCACCTCTCCCAGTTCCATCTGTAAATCTACTCCCTCCGGACAAGTTATATTGTAATTTTAGTTATTGGAGTTCTTTGTTCTCACAGGATATGCAAATTTTATGGGATAGAGCGCATGGAGTACCTTTAGAAAAACTTCCCAAAGGAGTTTCTGATATGCTTTTTCCGTATTTATTGCTTGCACTCTCAGACTATAAGACTTCGCAAATAAATAAAATGAATGGAATAGGATTAGATAATCTTTTAAGCCTTTGGTTTGATAAGTATTTATTAAATAAAAATGGTTACTTCGAGCTAATTAAAAAATAATATTTAAAATTAGCTATTAATATCAAATTTGATTTCTATAAAAATTTATTACGTTTAAAAATTTTTTAAGTGATTCTTTCCTAATTGGCACATCAATAGTCTTGCTATAAATATATTAAAAGGTTTGATGATGTATTCTTTAAATTTCTTTTTAGCAAATATGTGTATTGTCGTTTTGATAATGCAATTCAGGAGAGATATAAAATTAAGAAAAGCAATATAATGAAATTTAATTCAAAAACTCTAAGCTTGATATTAAATCTGTTATTTTGCTTGTTTATATTTATTATTTAATTTTTTTGTCTTTATTAATTAATTTCAAAAATTTCAAAAGTTAATTTTAGAATTTGGTTGACATTTTTTGTTAATGAAATGATAATATCAAAAATAATTTTTAAATTGTGAATCTTCTTTCAGATACTTTTGATGATTTTGTTGATGATCTACTTTCATCCGATGTTAATTTGTTGAAAGGGGAACTTGATTTCCTTCTTATGCAGCATTTATTTAATTCGACAGATTTGAAGTGTATTAATAAAACTGAAATTGAAGATAACGAATCATTAGCTTCTTGATTTTTTATGAAATTTTTTTATGAAAAGTTATGGGTCCCTGTTTTTGGATATATTTTATCAAAATTTGTTTTTTTAATAGAAGGTAAAAAGCAAGATCCTAAAAAAAAATAGCTTAATTACTTTTTGTCTTTATAAAGTATTTTTAATTACATAATTTAAGTCAATATATTTTGATAACAACAAAAGTTGTGCTTTAAATTTACGAATATATGCATGGTTGAAATATACATAATTGCTTTTTAGCAAATTAAAATGAACAAAAATAATATGTTGAAGCCATATACAGTGCATTACCGCGATTTTCAAAATATAAGATTAGAAAACTGTTTTTATGCCTTTGACGCTTACGAGGCTAGAACACTAGCAATGGAATTTAATAAGTATATAAATGAGCATCCAAACAGTATAGACCTTATAAGATGCGAAAAATGAATACTTATTTTTATTAATTTAAAATAATAATGTATTAAACACTCAAGAATTTATCAATAACCGCTTGACTCAGCTCACTAGTATTTCCGCTAGCAACGATACCTCCGCGTTGCATCGCATAATATCTATTTGCTTGTCTTACAAAATGCAAATGTTGTTCAACTAATAAAACGCCAATTCCTGTATCTCTAATTATCTGGTTAATTGCATTCTCAATGTCTAAAACTATATTTGGCTGAATACCTTCCGTTGGTTCGTCAAGCAATAGAAGTTGAGGTTTGCCTAGCAATGCTCTTGCAATAGCTAATTGCTGTTGTTGTCCTCCACTAAGATCTCCTCCTTTCCTTTGAAGAAAATCTTTAAGGATTGGGAAGAGATCATAGATAAATGGATCTATTTTCTTGTTCTTAGATAATCCACCCGGTAGAGACTCCATCCCTAACATAAGATTCTCTTCAACTGATAGGTATGGAATAATTTCTCTCCCTTGAGGAACGTAAGCCATTCCTTTCCTTGCCCTCTGATGAGGTGCTTTTCTGTTGATATTTTCACCAATCAAATAAATATCTCCTTTTTTTTGTTTTAACAAACCAATTAGTGATTTCAATAAAGTTGTTTTGCCAACTCCATTTCTTCCAATCAAACAAACCATCTCTCCTGATTTAACGTTTAAATCTACATCTCTAAGAATATGACTCTCGCCATAATAAGTATTTAACGATTTTATTTCGAGTAAATTTTCCATAACTAGTCCTCAGGTCTTCCTAAATAAACATCAATAACTTTTTTGTCTTTTTGTATGGTTTCCATTGTTCCCTCACATAATACTGTGCCTTGATTTAATACTGAAACATTACTATCAAGTCTTCTTATAAATTCCATATCGTGATCTATTACTACTACTGTATTTTCGCCTGATAAAGATTTTAATAAATCAGCTGTAAGATCTGTTTCTTCATCAGTTAAACCGGCAACAGGTTCATCTACTAACATTAAATCTGGCTTCTGTCCTACTAACATGGCTATCTCGAGCCATTGTTTTTGGCCATGAGATAAAGATCCAGCTTTAGAATCAACTTTTTGAGCTAAATTAACTATCTTCATTAGACGATCAATCTCAGTAAGCTGCTCATCCTTAATAATTTTATTTATAAGGTTTAAGGGACTTTTAGGAGTTGTCACCGATATTTCAAGATTTTCTTTAACTGTAAGATTTTCAAAGATTCTTGGACTTTGGAACTTTCTTCCAACTCCAAGTCTA
>QCNA01000002.1 GCA_003213375.1 Prochlorococcus sp. AG-424-A03
TCTTTTTGTCTACTTTTTTTCAATTCGCCGCGTTTTTTCTTAACCTCAACTCTTTTATTTTGTGATGCTTTGGTAGGTTGTGTAGATTTTCTTAATTTAAATGGTTTATTTAAAGCATTTTTTATCATTGAACTAAGTTTCATTAAAGCTAGATGCCTATTTAATAATTGATTTCTGTGTTCTTGAACCGCTAAACATAAAATATTTTTCACTAATTTGTTTTTCAAGTTTCTTTTAAGAATTTCTTTCTGATAATCATTTAATACTTTGGAATTTTCTAAATCAAAAATAATCTCTACTCTGCTTTCAATTTTATTTACATTTTGCCCTCCAGGACCGGAGGATCTGGAAAATCGCCACTTAATTTCGTTGGATGGGATTACTAATGTTTTAGTAATTTTTAAATCCATTTTTAGTTCTTTTAAATTTAAATTTTTAGAATCATCCCCTAATACTTTAAAACATCCCTTAAAATTCGATCGGTAAATACTGGGCGGTTATGTTAGGTAAACCGAAATTCGGTGTATTTGCCGTATCAATATTTTCGGTATTTATCCTTTCATATTCCAAAGAATTATCAGATATTGAATTTGTACTAATTCAAAGGTCACTTATGTATTCAATGTTTGATCTTCTTTTTGAAACACCTTCATATCGCCCTGTGTATGTTATTTCAGATAGTGAGATGAAGGAGTTAAAAAAAAACCAACATCAAGAAGAGCTTGATGAAATTACAACACAAAAAGTAAGACTTGAAGATGCTTTTAAAGCTCAACTAAAACATCTTGAAGAGAGAGAAAAAGAAGTAAAAAAACAACTTAAAGTACTCTCAGCCTCAAAAGATAAATAATTTATTTTTAGAGAAATTACTTTTTTCGAAGACGGTTTTTAACCGTCTTTTTTAATTCTTCTAGTTTTAAGGTATCTATTAAATCCACAGATTTTAAAAATATTTTCCATAATTAGGAAATGAAGAACCATAAAGAAAAAATAAGAATGTTTTTACCCTTTAGTTGGGTAATTTGTGCAGCAATATCTTTCGCTTATATAAATTCACATTTAATAAGTACCTAATATAAATGTCTTATCCCTCAAGAGAAGAAATACTTGCATCTTCAAAAGGGTGGGTAGCGTCTTTTTTAAATTTTCTTCCTGGTTTAGGATCGGGTTACTTATATCAAAGAAGATGGAAACCCTATTTTTTTACCATCACTGCTAGTACTGCATGGTTCGCTTTAGGTATTTTTTTACGAGGTGATTCAGAACCTTCTCAAAATGAACAAATAATTGGGATTTCTGGTCTTTTTTTCATATCAATAATTACAGTTATAGAAGCCAACTTGGCTTTCAAAAAAGCAAGTAATAAAACAAAATCTGAAAAAGAGAAAATAATATCCTCTAACAAAAAAGGATGGTTTAAATAATTCAAAAAATTAGATCTAAATAAATATTTAGTTCACATTATTTTAAATTAAGTAAAAATTACCATATATAAATTTTAAGATAATTTAAAAATTTTTAGTTGTAAAAAAACAAAATTTCTTTTTCTTTGAGACCTTCCCATCCCGAGTCTATTAATAATTGATTCAATGTTTCTTTATCAAAATGCTTAGAACCGGTTTTGACGCATCTATTTCGCATTGATTTTTTAACACCACTCCTTTGTCTTTTATTCTCCTCATCCATAATTCTATTGTATAGATCTAGCATTTTTTGAGGGATTGGAGTACCGTCAAGATCCACTCCATTTTGAATAGCAAGATCAACAGCCTGCATTCCCATTTTCTTCATATAGTTAAAAAAGCTGAAACTATAATAAAACAAAACTTATTAATCTAAAATTCTTTGAATAATAATTTATTGATTTTGAATTTCCTTAAGTACTCTAATAGCCTCTTTAATGTGTTCAGGACCATTCAATAAGTCTCTAAAAATATGCCTAACTGTCCCTTTGCGATCAATAACGTAAGTTACCCTACCATCCATAAAACCTAATACTTTAGGAACTTTAAAAGTTTTCCTAAGAGAGTCATTCGTATCGCAAAGTAATGGATATTGCAATTTATTTTTATTAGCAAATGCCAAATGACTTGAGGAACTTCCATTACTTACTCCCCAAACTTGTGCACCTAAAACTTTAAATAAGTCATATTTATCTCTAAATCCGCAAACTTCTATAGTGCAACCCGGCGTATCATCTTTTGGATAAAAAAACAAAACAAGGGGATTTTTTAAATCCTTATTTGATCTTTTAACTCCATTTTGATCCAGTAAAGAAAATTCTGGAATTTTATCCCCTATCTTCACAATAATCCTTATAAAGTTCCATATTAGAGGTTAATATGTTTTTTTTGTGGCCTTGAAGTGAATAACTGATATTAAAGTCAGTTTTTTTGTTTTAAAAGATACTAAAAAATTATTGAAATAAATTAGGGTGAATTTAGCTATGGTAAATTTATTAATTCAAAAATATGGAATTAATAATTTATATTTTTTTATTTCTTATTCTTTTTTTGGGAGTTATTTTTAATTTAAAAATAACTAATTTTAAAAAAGTTAAGGAAATAAGAAACAAAGCTAAAGATTATTCAAAAAAGAATAATTAAAAATATAGTGCTAAAATTAAAATTCAATTTTTTCATTTGGAGTAAATACTGAGCAATATTTTTTTACTAAGTCCTTTTGCTGGCCAGAGGGAGAATTCGTTAATTTTAATTTTAGTTTTTCTATAGCCTCATTAGCATTAATCTCACCGAGTCGATATCTTGCACACGTATCCAATACTTTAAACATTTTTGTGGTAACGGCTTCAACAGGATACATTAGAAAAAATAAGTAAAAAACAACAAATAAGTACTTCATTTTTTTAAATAGTAGATATTTAGCGAATAGTTTTAAAATTTAGAAAAAAATTAATTTAGAAAAAATTAAATTTTAATAGAATAATCTAATTTGAGTTGAATCTAGGATTTCTATAAAATAATAATAAAAGAAATTAAGATAAAATAAGTGATAGTAAAATTATCTCGGTAAAAATGAGAAAATTAATAGATAAACATAAAACTTTTATAAATTGGTACCAAAAAAAATTCAAATTAAGTGATTATCAATTACTTTGGTTAGTTTTCTTTAAAGGAGTATTAATAACAATAATATTTTTCAAAATTTTTTAATATTAATAAAGCTGTTCCGAGAATGAAATTTTCACGTGATTTGACTATATTTAATAGTAGATTTCCTAATTAGTTAAATAGTTATCAGCTATGAATATTTTTGGTGTAGGTTTGCCTGAAGTTACTGTAATACTTATCTTAGCTCTTTTAATTTTTGGTCCAAAAAAGCTTCCAGAATTAGGAAAACAGCTTGGTAAAACTTTGAAAAGTCTTAAAAAAGCGTCGAATGAATTTCAAAATGAAATCGATCAAGTTATGAACGAAGAAGATAAAGATGAAGCTCCTAAATCTATAGAAAGCAATCAAACCAATGAAATTAATCAAGAAAAAATAGATTCAGAAGAAAAGAATTTTTCAAATAAAGAAAACAGCAACAACTAATATCTTGGATAGGCCAATAACTCCTTTAGAAGAATTTGAAAGAGCATTAGATAAAGCAGCTCTTACTAAAGAAGAATATGAATTAATAGACTACATTCGCTATACAAGTGTTTTTACACAACCTAGTCTTATTAAAGATTTGAAAAGGCCATCAAAACCTCCTCTTTTGTCAGTTCTATGTCAAATTTGCAGAAAAATTGGTTCGGAAATGCCAGATCATTTCAAAAAAGTAATTGAGTGGTCAATTGAAATAAGTGATCACGATACAAAATGGGATGCTCATTTAATTTGCGCAGAAGCATTGAATATAGACAAGATTCCATTAAGTCCAATTCATGGGACAACTCTATTTGATGTTCTTGTTGTACACAAAGAATTATTTCTTGGATTTGATTAAATTAAATTAATCATCTAAAGGCACGGAATCAGTATCTATAACTTCCGAATCATCATAATTATTTATTTTATTTTCAATCCAGTTATTTATATAGCTAACTAAAGGCAATGAACCTCTAAAAATAAAAATAGAAGTAGGCAAAGCGCTTAATAAACCGATTAAAGGACTTTTAAAAAGTAATCTTCCGGCTTTAATATTAAATAAAATAATAAGCGCTGAGGGAACTATAACTTTAACTACTGTCTTGAGCGCCTCAAGCCAACCAACACGATATGTCCACCATATTAAAGTTATGCCAACTATGTAGAGGAATAGGTAAGTCATAAAAATAGTATAATGATTATTTATTTATCTTGTTCTTACTAAGAAAAAGATTTTATAAATTTTTTTAACATCAATTAATCAAGTTCTAGTAATGAGTTTTTCTGAAATAAGAAAATTTTTAATTCAAATGCAATCGGATGAAGACTTAAAAAAGCAGGTTACTACATCCTCTACAGCAGATGATGTAGCCCTGATAGGTCAGCGCTTAGGTTATGACTTTTCAGGAGATGATCTTTTAAGATTTAATGGACAAAAAGTTGATAAGGTTACTGTAAGAAAGGTAGATCATCCAGGTGAATACCACTAAATTAAGACTTAACCCATATTGCAAGCCCTCCGCCCCTGCCTCGAGCACATAACCAATTATCTTTAGTGCTAATTCCTACAAGTGAGAAAAAAGGCATTTTTTTATTTTCTGGTTTTTTTAATTCCTTATTAAATATTGGAAGACTACTAATACTAATTTTCAATTCTTCAAAATAAAAAGACAATAAAGGTCTAAGCCCTTTTAATTCTGCCTTGCCTATAAAAGTAATATTTAATAATCCGAAATTAATTGAATTTTTTATTTCATAATTTATTTGATCCTTTTTATTTTTACTTTTTAATTCGAGTCTTGCCGACAATACTTGGAGAATCGAACTGGGTATATTTTTGATTTCAACTGACTCCTTTCCCCATACATACTTAAACTTCCATATTCCTAACAATTCCTCATATACAATTCCGCTACCATTTTTTTGAGAATTTTTTTCTAATAGCTTTATCTCATTAATATCAGGAAAGTGTTTCATAATAGATTTTAATCTAAGAATCAAATACTAAGATAACTTCACAAAAAATGTTCTTAGTTAGAAAATCTCTACAAAAAGATTTCTTTGTTTCAATATATTTCCAAAAAAATAATTTTTTTGGCACACATAAGGAACAAGTTCTCGTTATTATATTTACATAAAGTAACTTAATCAATGGATTTTATTTCCAAAAGTCAAGGATACATACCTTTAAAAGCAGTTCCTTACATATTTTTCCTAGCTGTTGTACTAAGTATTACAACTTCAACTAATACATTTGTTTAAAACGAATTAGTTTTTCCGAGACAAGAAAAGTAAATATTTAATGGAAAAGTTTGATGTTGTAATAGTAGGTAGTGGAATAGGAGGTTTATGTTGCGGTTCAATTCTCGCCTTATCAGGCAAAAAAGTACTTATTTGTGAAGCACATACTCAACCGGGAGGTGTTGCTCACAGTTTCAAAAGAAAAGGTTACACTTTTGAATCAGGTCCTTCATTGTGGAGTGGCATAGGTAAATGGCCGACAACCAATCCCTTAGGGCAAATTCTTAAATTACTTGATGAAGAAGTTGAACTATTTCAATACAAAGGTTGGCAAGTAATTGTCCCGGAGGGCAATTTTAATCTTGATGTGGGGGAAGAACCTTTTAAACAAACAATTAAAACTTTAAGAGGCGAGAAATCTGTTAAAGAATGGGAATCATTTATTTCCGGAATAAAACCTCTTAGCCAAATAATAAATGAAATACCTTTACTCTCATTTTCTCCCGAATCAATAAATTTCTTAGAGCTAATAAATTTAATCTCAAAATTTTTACCTAATATCAAGCAAATACCAAAAATTAATAAGGGCTTTGGGAATTTAGTAAATAATCATCTAGAGGATCCTTTTCTCAGAAATTGGGTTGATTTATTGAGCTTTTTGATAAGTGGGATGTCAATGCATGATACAAATACAGCTGCGATGGCTACTTTATTTAACGAATGGTTTGAGCCAAATTCATACCTTGAATACCCCAAAGGAGGTAGTGAATCTATAGTAAAAGCCTTAATTAATGGATTTAAAAAAAATGGAGGAGAATTAATTCTCTCTTCGAGAGTAAAGACAATTAACTTCAACAAAAATTTAGCGACAGGTATAACTCTTAATAATGGTTCTAGTTATAGTTGTGAATCTGTTGTCTCGAATACTGATGTTTGGAATTTAAAAAAGTTAATTCCAAATGAAATTTCAAAAAAATGGAATACAAAAGTTTTGAACCCTAATAAATGTGATTCTTTCCTTCATATACATCTAGGTTTTGATGCAGATGGTCTTGAAGATTTACCAATACATGCGATACATGTTGATGATTGGGAAAAAGGTATAACCGCAGAAAGAAATATAGCTGTATTTTCAATCCCATCTGTTTTAGATAAAAATATGGCCCCTAAAGGGAAACATATTCTTCATGGATATACTCCCGCAAATGAACCTTGGGAAATTTGGGAAAACCTCAATCCACAGGAATTAGAATATAGAAATTTGAAAGAAGAAAGATGTTCAATCTTCCTTAATGCAATACGAAAATTCATCCCTGACATAGATGAAAGGATTGATTTAAAGATGCTAGGAACCCCAATCACTCATAATAAATTCACCAATACCTATTGCGGTAGTTACGGCCCTGCATTATCTGCAGCAAAAGGTCTTTTCCCAGGCTGCAAAACTCCAGTGAAAAATTTATTTACTTGCGGTGCAAGTACATTTCCAGGTATTGGGATTCCTGCTGTTTCAGCAAGTGGTGCTTACGCAGCTGAAAAAATTCTTGGTAAAAAAGAATTTAAAACTCTTCTTAAGAAAATAAATTTATGAATCGAGTTCTTTTTATAACTCTAAAACACTTAGTTAAGAAATAAGAATAAAGAAAGCAAAAACGTTCAATAATGATAATCTTTATCTGAACATAAACTTAACTTATAGCTCTTATATGTTTTTCTTATCAATTCCTCAAGCCTGGCATTTAGTTGGCACTTGGTCAGAACAACTTCCAAGCGAGTCAAATCTTATAGGAATGGGCCAAACAGAATTAATGATGACTTTACATTCAATATTTGTTCCTCTCTTACTAGTAATTTCATATTACCTATTCAATAGACTTAATAAAAACGAATCAAAGAAAATTAAAGTATGATCGTTTAAGGTTTATTTAGCTGAACTTCTTCTAACTACTTTTCTGCCTGTAGAAGTATCAACTACGCTTGAATCTTTAGTTTGTGAATTAGTTTCAACATTATCAACTTCACTCTTATCCATTTCTGCGCAAACACCTACTACCATGGCAGCTTGCATTTGATCTGGCAAATCTCCAATAGTTAATAAGGCCTTTAAAACTAATTGAAGTCGAGTTTGCCGATCTATTTCAGGTCTTAGTTTTTTCACGGTATTCCAAAGTTCTTGGGTAACTTCTTTTAAAAGTTCTCGATCTACAGCCAAATTAAATCCTTCTTGTATTTCTACTAATCTAACAAAAAATTGGATCTCGTAAAATAATATTCGATAAAAAGATTGTTAGTTAATATTTTTCTATCCGAATACAAGTTGCATTTGTTGATGTAATTCATTTTTCTCTTGCAATAGTTCATCTTTTTCAATCTTTTTTAGAGCAAAAGTTTTATAAAATTTTTTTTGAATCTTTATTGGAGTATTTTCAAACTTTGCATTTTTTCTTGTTAGAGAATTCCACTCTTTTGAATTAAAAGGGGCATATGGAGAAGATGAAATCACTTTCATGTCTTATAATACATCTGTACTAATATTAGTACATTTTTACTATTACGCAACAACTACATCCGTTTATCTTAACTTCAAATTATCCTTTTGAATGGATTGATTTTTATTATCTAATTTGCAGGAATTATAAGTTTGATAAATGAATAAACGTATCATGTGTCACTTATTGATACCTTTTTTTTGTGTTTTAAGACTTTTCTTGTTTAAAAACCTTTTAACATGGTTAATTTGTTGAAATTAACATTGACAAGATATTTTAAGTAATCCCTCCTATAAAAATAACAATGAATTAAATAAAATGCTTCTTAGTAATGCAAAAAGACTAAAGATTCAAGGAATAATTAAAAGAATTGCTCAAGATAAATCAATTACATTAGAAGAAAGGATATATGTTGAGAAATTTGCACACCATAACTCGACAATTTCTCTTTGGCTGAAAAAAGCTAACAGCTTTAGAAGGAATGGTACAAAAAATGATGGGGGGATTGATAACCTCTTACAATCATTTGGGATAGATGGACTAGATAAAGAAAATCATTTCAACCCAAATGAAGATGATATATCGGATTGGTTTGGCGGTGCTCCTGGGTGGCTCAGGAGAAGCTAGATTCATTAATTATTCAATTTACCCAAGCTATCTTACACAAATATATACTCGTAAAAGATATTAATACCCAAAAAACCCAAGGTATAAATTTAATTGGAACTAAATATTTTTTTGAAAAGGTTTTCATATAGATTTTTCTTTTAGACTATTTCTTTCTTACCGTTTTTGAGAATAGGTTTAATTGCTCTATTTATAAATTAAACAATATTCGAAAGTTCAAAGATATTAAATCACTTTAAGTAGATAAGTTAATCAGCATTAATAATCAAAATCTAAGCAACTTTATTTACAATATTGAAATTTACTATTTTTGCCTCATCACGTTCTGAATCATTCCAATATTTTATAAGTCTTTCTAATTCATCAATCCTCTTTTTGGCATTTGCAATTTTTTCAGTAGTTGTCATATAAAATTTTATCTATCCAATTAATGCATGAAAAAAAAATATTTCAATGGAAGTAACAATTTTTAGACTATAAATATTAATTTTTGGTTAATTACTTCATTACATTATAGACCTCAAGATGCTAAGTAATTATACTTAAAGAAAAAAGGATATTTTATGAAGAAATTAAATTCTTTGATTTTGAATAGTACAGTTAACTTTCTAGACTTCATATACTCTGGTAGATCTTTACAAAGATTTTGGGTTTTAGAAGTAATAGCTAGATCACCTTATTTTGCATTTCTTTCAGTTCTTCATTTTAAAGAATCCCTAGGAATTAAAAATGAAAAAACAATGATTTTAATGAAAGAGCATTTTTATCAAGCTATTAACGAAACTGAACATCTTAAAGAAATGGAGAAAAGAGGAGGGGATAGGTTCTGGATTGATAGATTTTTTGCAAGACACCTAGTTCTTGTCTATTACTGGATCATGGTTTTTTATTATTTCTTTTCTCCAGCTAATGCTTATGATGTCAACATAAAAATCGAAGAACATGCATTTGAAACTTATTCCAAATATTTAATAGATAATCCAAATGATCAAAAAATAAAAGAAATTGCTCAAGATGAATTAAATCATGTCCAAGAACTTAACGAAGCTTTGTTAATGCTTACTTCAGTTTAGATTAGTGCTGAGAAATCTATTAGCAATATTGAGAGCATAACCGAAGAAGATATTAATCCTAGGCTAATCATCAATGAGACATAACCTTTTTTTCTAGGCAATTTATAAAAAGATATTCCAATAATTAATATCATTATTAAAGAGAATAGAATTATAATTTTTTCATTTACTAAATTGAGATGTATAACTAAATTTTTTTCTTCAAAAAATTTGAAAACTTCAGATAAAACTAATTCTTCCTCTATTTTCTTAAAATAGTCATATGAGCTTATAAAGGCAGAACTTAATAAAGATAATGCAACCAGTGCAGTAACTGGTTTTGTTAATCTGTTAAGCGTTCTGTTGAAACTTACCAATAAAATTAATATAAAAAAAGAAGTTGCTAAAGGCATTAAAGGTATAAGAGTTGTTGAATTTATGAAATTTCCCACGAAAATAATATGTATCTAACTTAAAATTTTATATTATTTCGACGCGTTATTTAATTAAATAAGATTTTTTAAAATCCAAAATGTAATTAGTACCTATTGCATTCTGTGTAAATTGATACCAAAATTAAATTAGTATTGAAAAATAAAATGTTAGCCATTTCTGAAATTATTATTGCAAGTGCTATCTTCCTGGGAATTGTATATTGGGAAGTTAAATTCCTATATACCAAAACTACTGTAGCGAAATAACTTGACTCAAAAAAGGAAAATTTAAAGCAAAAAATTTAAATAAAATTTAAGAATTTAAGTTAACAAAAAAAGCTCTTAATATGAGAGAATAAACACAAATAATTTTCACTAATGAGCGAAGACCAAATTTTTAACGCTAACTCAACTCAGCAGCAGCAGCAACAGCAGCAGCAGCAATCTTATTCAGACAGTAACATTAATTCTGCTGAAAGTGAGAGACTTTATCTTGAGATGAAAGAAGCTTGGCTTTAAATTCAATTCGTATTTGAAATAATATTTCTATAAATTTTTAAATTTTTTTTTTAATTTTGAAGTAATCAATACTTTTTTATTTTCTATACCCTTTAAATTTTGTTTAATCGCAAAAGTAATTTGTTTAGAAAACTTAAGCAGTTAGAAAAAATTAATGGAAGACTAGCAATGGGAGGGTTGATATATTTAGTTTTTACAAAATTAGTTTCCAACCGTGCCGACATATTAGACCAGCTTAAATCTTATTTGATTTAAGAAATGAATTGGAAGTATTATCCAGGAATATTTCTTTCTATATAAGCGTCAGTTAAAGCTAAAATTAACCCCAATAATGTTGAAAGTATAGCAATTTCAGTTGATTCCATTTTATTTTTGAATTACCCCTAGTTTGCTAAATAACTCAAAGTTCGGCAACAAAACTAATAATTTACTATAGTACGCATATACTACAAGCTATTTATTGTGAGCTCGTCAACTCCTGAGTTTCTTTTGGTTAGGCCTGGTGATTATGTCGCAATTAAAAAAGAAAATTGCGAAAATACTAATGAAAAGAATAAAAATTATTGGGTCGGTCAAGTTATCAACTGTATTGGAGGAGCTAGAAATCCAAATTCATGGACCTTGTTTCAAGTTGCCAATATTGATAATGGAGAGATCACTATAATCAACGCGGATATTGTAAAAAAAATTTTGAAACCCTCTGAAAGTTAAACTTATGGATAATCAAACAAACTTCCGAACTATCGCAAAACAAAAGGCAAAGTGCGTGCTTTAAAGGGAATCACCCCAGTTCCAAGCAGGCAAGTCCGTATACTTGATTCATTAGGCAGGGAGGTTGAATGCCTTTATACATTCTGTAAGTTTTTGATATTTCCTCAAATCCCAAACTCGATAAAAGATAATTTGCATAAGGATTCAGATTAGAGCAATCCAATAAGATTTGAGCATCTAAATCTCCAACTAACTCCCTTATTAATAATTCAGCAAGTGGTGGAGTATCCGCTAAAAGGGGGCCGATTCTCCAGCCTTGCTCATTATCCTCCAATACACAAGGTCTTATCCTGCCAAATCCATGGCACATCCTATTCTTATCGACAATTGCACTAACATTACCATGAGAATTTTTCAACCAATCATCTAGAAAATGTGGCCTGGGACTAGGTTCTCTTTGTTCATCATAAATTAAGACTGCTTCAGAGGAAATTTTATTACCTGGGACAACTTTAAAAGAATTAAATTGATCTTTATAGAAATTTCTCAATGGCAAATCTTGAGAACCATTTAATTTCCATCGATTTGTAATGGAAGATTTTCTAAACCCCCACTTTGCGTAATCATTCAATCTATCAGGGGCAGCCTCAAGACCAATACAATCAACATTTTTCAAATATTCGAGGGCATGTTTCCATAATCTCACTCCATATCCATTATTTCGGAATTCTTTTTTAACGATAAATAAACCAATAAAACCATACGAGGAATTATATTTTATACACGCAATAGAGCCTATAGGATTATTGTCTAAACAAGCTACCCATACCCCTTGTTTATCTGTATTTCTATAAATTGATAAATCATCCATTCCAGGAGAAAATCCTTCTAACCTTGCCCAGTTTGTGACTTCTGGTATTTCATTTATACATATCAATCTAATTGAAAATTTTTCACTCATAGAAATATATTAACCAAGAAAAATTTAAATTTTTAAAAGCAATATTAATAAATTTGATTATTTCTCATAAATCATTCGCTTTGATTAAACTGCCCAATAACCTTAATTATTTACAATTTATCCTCTGATATATTTAATACTATTCAAAGGTAAAAAATGAAAATTTCTGATAAATTTCATTTAGAAGACATCTATAAATTAAAAAATACAGTTCTCACTGGTGAAACTGAAGATATAAAATGGCGGATCCATCATATCAATATAGTTTCTAAACTTTTGAATGAAAATAAAAAAGAGATAATTAAATCACTTTTTGTTGATCTCGGCAAATCTGAAATTGAAGGGCTTTCAGAAATCCTTTTAGTGAAAGAAGAAATTTCACTTATAAAAAAGAAACTCAATTCTTGGATGCGACCAAAAAAGATTGATACCCCTTTTTATCTTTTCCCATCATCCTCCAAAGTTATTTATGAACCTCTTGGGTGTGTCTTAATTCTTGGTCCTTATAATTATCCATTACTTTATATTTTGAAGCCATTGGTAAATATTTTCTCAGCAGGAAATACTGCAGTTATAAAACCATCAGAGAAATGTCCTGCGACCTCAAAACTTATTAAAAAGCTTACTTCCATATATTTCCGTAAAGATGTCCTAATGACAGTGGAGGGTGATAATAAACAATCCATAAAATTAATTGAACAAAATTTTGACCACATTTTTTTTACAGGAAGTACTGAAACTGGAAAATCTATAATGAAATTAGCTTCAAAAAACTTAACTCCATTAACTCTTGAGTTAAGCGGAACAAATCCTGTAATTGTTTTCAAAAATGCAAATTTAGAAGTGGCTGCAAAAAGAATTGTTTGGGGTAAATTTTTTAATTCTGGTCAATCTTGCATGGCTCCGAATCATATCTTTGTAGATAAAGAAATTGAAAATATTTTTATAGAAAAATTAAAGAAATACATAGTAAGTTTTTACGGAGATAATCCAATTATTTCTGAAAACCTATCAAAATTGGAGAAAAAACAATTTACATCAACTGTAGAAATTATCAAACAATATGAAAAAGAAAAAAGAATTTTATTTGGGGGGACTTTTAGTAAAAAAAAGTTGAAAATATCTCCTACAATTTTGAGTACTAAATTAAATGAAACAGATATTTTGCAGAAAGAATTATTCAGTTCACTACTTCCTGTAGTTGGAATAAATGATAAGGAATCAGCTTTAAAACAGATTAGTCAAACATCAAAACCCTTAGCAATTTACTTATTTGGAGGCAATAAAAAAATCCATAATCATATTTCAAAAGTAACCAGCTCTGGGACAATTTGTATAAATGATGTGATGTTACCAGTCCTTATTCCAAATTTACCTTTTGGAGGCGTTGGGCAAAGTGGTATTGGTAAATTTCATGGAGAAGAAGGTTTTCGAAATTTTTCAAATCAAAAATCTATCACTTTTAAAGGTTTTTTATTTGATTTAGATCTGCGGTATCCCCCTTACGTAAGAGTAAAGAAATTTTTAAAATTTATTTTTCAGGTTTAAATTACTTAAATTGTTTTCAAAAACCTAGCGATTTTAAATTTAAAGATTATCTTTAAATAAATAGTGAGTTTTATGAAATTTGCATTTTTAGTAATTGCCATATTTATTAATTTTTTTAATCACTCATTGATAAAATCAGGAGAAAAAATATTTTCAGCAAAAAATAAAATTGAGAATATTGCTAGAAAAGAATCAATTACTGAAGAAAAAACTGAAATAAAAAAAATTCATATTGTAAAAAGTGGAGATACAATATCAAGTATTTCAAAATTCTATTCAATTAATAAAGATTTAATTATTGAATTGAATAACTTAAAAGATGAAAATTATATCTTTGTTGGCCAAAATCTTATTATCTCCGAATCTTCTGAAAATCTCACAAAACAATCAGATTTAATTAATAATTATCATATTGTTCAAACTGGTGAAAATCTTACTGACATATCGAACAAATATAATTTGAAGGTAAAAGAACTGATAGAGATTAATAATATCAATAATCCTGATTCAATAAAAATTGGTCAGAAGCTAACAATAACAAAAAAGAACACAATTAATTCAGAAAAATATGAAACAACTGAAAATAAAAAAAATAACGACTTAATTGAGTTAGAAAAAAAAATTTATGGTCCTTTAATTATCCAAAGTAAATCATATAAAGATATTAAAGGTAGAAAAGTTTTAGACGTTCTAAATCAAGAAAATAAAAAACTGATTATTTCAATCAATTGTGATAAAAATGAATTAGATGTAAGAATACCCGGCAGGAAATGGATGGGAAGTAAGCCTGTTAAAGAAGAATTCGAAAATAATTTAATAAATGATTTTTGTTAAAACTTTAATTAATATGTGTGAATAATTTGTCTAAGAATATTAATGATGAGTTATTCTACAAAAAGTTAAATTAATAGTAATGGCTATTTCAAGAGGAGATCTCGTAAGAGTAAAAAGACCAGAATCATATTGGTATAATGAAATCGGTAAAGTTGCTTCAGTAGATACTTCAGGCATTAAATATAACTGTGTAGTCAGATTCGATAAAGTAAATTACGCTGGGATAAGCGGAGTTGATGGTGGAGCAAATACAAATAATTTCGCTGAAAGTGAATTAGAGAAAGCTTAAATAATTGCCTGAATTACCAGAAGTAGAGACAGTTCGCAGAGGTCTAGAGCAAAAACTTAATAATTTTATTATTAAAAAAGTAGAAGTCTGTAGGGATTCAACTGTTGCATTCCCAATAAACAAAGAAGAATTCATTAAAGGACTTCTGAACTCACTTATTTATAAATGGGATAGAAGAGGAAAATATTTAATAGCTAAATTAAAAGAAGTTCAAAATGAGAATGACCAATTTCTTCTAGATAATTCAAAAAATAACGGTTTTCTGGTAGTTCATCTAAGAATGACTGGATATTTTAAATTTATTGAAAACTCAATTCATCCTTGTAAACATACAAGAATAAGATTTTTCGATAAAAATAATAATGAGCTTAGGTACATTGACGTAAGAAGTTTTGGCCAAATGTGGTGGATTAATAAAGACCTATCGCTTAATAAAATAAAAGGATTAGGTTCATTAGGACCAGAACCATTTTCTAAAGACTTTAATGTAAATTACCTTAAGAAAGTTATTTCAAAAAGAACAAGATCTATAAAAGCTATTTTATTAGATCAAACAATAGTGGCAGGTATAGGTAATATTTATGCTGATGAAAGTTTATACTCTGCTGGCATCTCCCCTTTTAGGGAAGCTCGAACAATAAAAAAGAATGAGTTAATAAAGCTCAAAGAATCAATTGTAACTGTATTAAAAAAAAGTATAGGTTCTGGGGGTACCACATTTAGTGATTTTAGGGACTTGGAAGGAGAAAATGGGAATTTTGGTTTGCAGACAAATGTCTATAGAAGAACTGGAAAAGAATGTCGTAAATGTGGAAATTTAATTGAGAGACAAAAAATTACTGGAAGAAGTACCCATTGGTGTCCGAAATGCCAAAAATAAAAAAAGGGCTTACTCATGAAGAGTAAACCCTTTTAAATATTTTTACCTGGCATTGAGCTATTTTCTCAAGGGGCTACCCCCTAAATATTTTCGCCGCTGATGCGTTTCACAACCGAGTTCGAGATGGATCGGAGTGGTTCCACATCGCCATGAACACCAGGATAGTGTGAACCTTGAGAACTGCATAGAAAATTATATAAATTAAAAACAATAAATTAAGTTTATTTGGTCAAGCCCTCGGTCTATTAGTACTCCTCCGCTGCACTTGTTACCAAGCTTCCACGTAGAGCCTATCAACGGGTGTTCTTCCCGTGACCTTACTGGCTTAAGCCATGGCAATACTCATCTTGAGGTGGGCTTCCCACTTAGATGCTTTCAGCGGTTATCCACTCCGCACATGGCTACCCAGCGTTTACCGTTGGCACGATAACTGGCACACCAGAGGTGCGTTCCTCCCGGTCCTCTCGTACTAGGGAGAAATCCTCTCAATATTCCTGCGCATACACCGGATATGGACCGAACTGTCTCACGACGTTCTGAACCCAGCTCGCGTACCGCTTTAATGGGCGAACAGCCCAACCCTTGGGACCGACTTCAGCCCCAGGTTGCGATGAGCCGACATCGAGGTGCCAAACCTCCCCGTCGATGTGAACTCTTGGGGGAGATCAGCCTGTTATCCCTAGAGTAACTTTTATCCGTTGAGCGACGGCCCTTCCACGCAGAACCGTCGGATCACTAAAACCGACTTTCGTCCCTGTTCGACTTGTAGGTCTCACAGTCAAGCTCCCTTCTGCTTTTGCACTCAACGACTGATTTCCAACCAGCCTGAGGGAACCTTTGTGCGCCTCCGTTACCTTTTAGGAGGCGACCGCCCCAGTCAAACTGCCCATCAGATACTGTCCGCTTCCCGGATAACGGGTAAGCGTTAGAACCCTAGCTCTAAAAGAGTGGTATCTCACCGATGACTCAATAGTACCCACAAGCACTATTTCAACGTCTCCCACCTATTCTGCGCATTCAGAGCCCGAGCACAATATCAAACTACAGTAAAGCTTCATAGGGTCTTTCTGTCCGGGTGTATGTAGTCCGCATCTTCACAGACAATTCTATTTCGCCGAGCCTCTCTCCGAGACAGCGCGCAAATCGTTACACCTTTCGTGCGGGTCGGAACTTACCCGACAAGGAATTTCGCTACCTTAGGACCGTTATAGTTACGGCCGCCGTTCACCGGGGCTTCAGTCGCCAGCTTCACTAAAAGCTAACCAGCTTCCTTAACCTTCCGGCACTGGGCAGGTGTCAGCCCCCATACATCGTCTTGCGACTTAGCGGAGACCTGTGTTTTTGGTAAACAGTCGCTTGCGCCTCTTCACTGCGACCAGCTCTCGCTGGCACCCCTTCTCCCGAAGTTACGGGGCCATTTTGCCGAGTTCCTTAGAGAGAGTTATCTCGCGCCCCTCGGTATTCTCTACCACCCCACCTGTGTCGGTTTCGGGTACTGGCATTTGTGTCTTAACGAGTATAGGGCTTTTCTTGGAAGCATGACATCACCAACTTCGCTGCCGTAGCAGCTCGTACTCACGCCTTAGCTCAAGATGTTTTCTCCATCTCTCAAAGCCTCGAACGCTTGAACCAGTAACCAACATCTGGCCTGGTTAGCCTTCTCCGTCCCCCTTCTCAAAACACATCTGGTACAGGAATATTGACCTGTTATCCATCGACTACGCCTTTCGGCCTCGCCTTAGGTCCAGACTAACCCTCCGCGGACGAGCCTGCCGGAGGAACCCTTAGGGTTTCGGGGCATGGGATTCTCACCCATGTTTTCGCTACTCAAGCCGACATTCTCACTTCTATGCCGTCCACGTCCGCTTACGCTAACGCTTCACCCTACATAGAACGCTCCCCTACCATAAATAAATTTATCCGCAGCTTCGGTATAACGCTTAGCCCCGTTCATTTTCGGCGCAGGATCGCTCGACCAGTGAGCTATTACGCACTCCTTTGAGGATGGCTGCTTCTAGGCAAACCTCCTGGTTGTCTGGGCAATCCCACCTCCTTTATCACTTAGCGTTAATTTTGGGACCTTAGCTGGCGGTCTGGGCTGTTTCCCTCTTGACTATGGAGCTTATCCCCCACAGTCTGACTGCCTAGTTACACACAGGGTATTCAGAGTTCATATCGATTTGGTACCGCTTTCGCAGCCCGCACCGAAATGGTTGCTTTACCCCCCTGCTGGAGCACTAGACGCTACGCCTCAACGTATTTCGGGGAGAACCAGCTAGCTCCTGGTTCGATTGGCATTTCACCCCTAACCACAGCTCATCCGCTGAATTTTCAACTTCAGTCGGTTCGGACCTCCACTTGGTATCACCCAAGCTTCATCCTGGCCATGGTTAGATCACCAGGGTTCGGGTCTATAAACACTGACAAACGCCCTATTAAGACTCGCTTTCGCTGTGGCTCCACCATTTCCGGTTTAACCCGCCAGTGCCTATAAGTCGCCGGCTCATTCTTCAACAGGCACACGGTCACCCGATTAGTCGGGCTCCCATTGCTTGTAAGCTCACGGTTTCATGTTCTATTTCACTCCCCTCCCGGGGTTCTTTTCACCTTTCCCTCGCGGTACTGTTTCACTATCGGTCACACAGTAGTACTTAGCCTTACGAGGTGGTCCTCGCAGATTCACACGGAATTCCACGTGCTCCGTGCTACTCGGGATACAGCTAGGTCAACTTATCTTTCGATTACGGGGCTTTCACCCTCTGTGGCACGCCATTCAAACGTTTCTTCTAGACTTGTTGATCCATATTGCTGTCCCACAACCCCGATAGTCAAGACTATCGGTTTGGGCTGTTCCCCGTTCGCTCGCCGCTACTGAGGGAGTCGTTATTTACTTTCTCTTCCTCCAGCTACTAAGATGTTTCAGTTCGCTGGGTTAGCTCGCACCAACCTATATATTCAGTTGGCCGTACATGGGGTTGCCCCATTCGGAAATTCCCGGATCAAAGTGTGCTTCCAACTCCCCGAGACTTATCGCAGGTAACCACGTCCTTCATCGCCTCTGTGTGCCTAGGTATCCTCCGTGAGCCCTTTGTAGCTTGACCAATAACTTCAAAAATTGAAGCATCAGCTTAATAGAATTGTTATTAATGCATTCGCACAAATAATAAATCTGCATCATTAAAGATGCTTATTGTCTTTAAAAATAATCTATGCAGTTGTCAAGGTTCTCTGAAAACAATGAAATTAATTCAATGAATCCAGCATCTTAACGAATACATTAGGAAGCTAGATTCTTTCAGAATTTGATCACAACTCAAAACATTTCCTTTACTACCGGTTATGGAAGAGGTGGTAATCAGTGGAGGTAAGCGGACTCGAACCGCTGACATCCTGCTTGCAAAGCAGGCGCTCTACCAACTGAGCTATACCCCCAACATAGAGATATGGGCCATCCTGGACTTGAACCAGGGACCTCACCCTTATCAGGGGTGCGCTCTAACCACCTGAGCTAATGGCCCAGGAAAAATAATGGGTGTGACCTAGAAAAACTTAGAAAATGAAATTCTTAATAAATTAAGAATGTGAGATACCGATCGACCTAAGGTGACAAAATAATAATATTAAACATTTTGTTGTCTCCCTGTTAGGAGGTGATCCAGCCGCACCTTCCGGTACGGCTACCTTGTTACGACTTCACCCCAGTCATTAGCCCCACCTTCGGCGTCCTCCTCCACAAGGGTTGGAGTAACGACTTCGGGCATGGCCAACTTCCATGGTGTGACGGGCGGTGTGTACAAGGCCCGGGAACGTATTCACCGCAGTATGCTGACCTGCGATTACTAGCGATTCCTACTTCACGTAGGCGAGTTGCAGCCTACGATCTGAACTGAGCCACGGTTTATGGGATTTGCTAGCTCTCGCGAGTTTGCTGCCCTTTGTCCGTAGCATTGTAGTACGTGTGTAGCCCAGGGTGTAAGGGGCATGATGACTTGACGTCATCCACACCTTCCTCCGGTTTATCACCGGCGGTCTTTCTAGAGTGCCCAACTAAATGCTGGCAACTAAAAACGTGGGTTGCGCTCGTTGCGGGACTTAACCCAACATCTCACGACACGAGCTGACGACAGCCATGCACCACCTGTCACTGCATTCCCGAAGGCACCCTCAAATTTCTAAGAGGTTCGCAGGATGTCAAACCCTGGTAAGGTTCTTCGCGTTGCATCGAATTAAACCACATACTCCACCGCTTGTGCGGGCCCCCGTCAATTCCTTTGAGTTTCACACTTGCGTGCGTACTCCCCAGGCGGAACACTTAACGCGTTAGCTACGACACCGAAGGGGTCGATTCCCCCGACACCTAGTGTTCATCGTTTACGGCCAGGACTACAGGGGTATCTAATCCCTTTCGCTCCCCTGGCTTTCGTCCATGAGCGTCAGTAATGGCCCAGCAGAGCGCCTTCGCCACTGGTGTTCTTCCCGATATCTACGCATTTCACCGCTACACCGGGAATTCCCTCTGCCCCTACCATACTCAAGCCTTTCAGTTTCCACTGCCATGATGGAGTTAAGCTCCACGCTTTAACAGCAGACTTGAAAAGCCGCCTGCGGACGCTTTACGCCCAATAATTCCGGATAACGCTTGCCACTCCCGTATTACCGCGGCTGCTGGCACGGAATTAGCCGTGGCTTATTCCTCAAGTACCGTCATATCTTCTTCCTTGAGAAAAGAGGTTTACAGCCCAGAGGCCTTCGTCCCTCACGCGGCGTTGCTCCGTCAGGCTTTCGCCCATTGCGGAAAATTCCCCACTGCTGCCTCCCGTAGGAGTCTGGGCCGTGTCTCAGTCCCAGTGTGGCTGATCATCCTCTCAGACCAGCTACTGATCGAAGCCTTGGTGAGCCATTACCTCACCAACTAGCTAATCAGACGCGAGCTCATCCTCAGGCGAAATTCGTTTCACCAGTAGGCATATGGGGTATTAGCGATCGTTTCCAATCGTTATCCCCCTCCTGAGGGCAGATTCTCACGCGTTACTCACCCGTCCGCCACTAACCCGAAGGTTCGTTCGACTTGCATGTGTTAAGCACGCCGCCAGCGTTCATCCTGAGCCAGGATCAAACTCTCCGTTGTGTTCAAATCCTTTTGTAGATAAATCTACTCAAATTGAATTGCTTTATCCAAATAAAAACTACTGTTTATGTATTTAGTTTCAGCCTCCTTAAATTTTAAGGATTACATTGAGTGCACATTAAAAATATTTCTAAAGTGACTTTCCAAGATCTCAGATCCGTTTCCATCAAAGCCTAAAGTTAGCAATTGATGACATTTTTTATATATTCTTGACGGGACCTCACACCTTTATTGCATATACATCTTGAAGTAACTAAAAAAATTTAGTTATTCTTGACGCAATAAAAGCATCAGTTCCTAAGTTTTTAAATTTTCTAGGTGCAGAGTTAAACAACAAGTGTATAACTCATTTAGAAGGGTAAACCCTTCTTCTGGCTGAACATAATGATAGAAATCAAATCTTCAAAGAATTCACTCATTTACCAAAAATCAGATTTAAAGTAACTGATTGAAAAATGCAAAAAGAATATTTCTGCCCAGAAGGAAATACTAAACCATCCGACTGTAATTGTGCAACCTTTTATACAAAAATTTTTTATTAATTTTTTATTTGTTCAAAGTCTCATTAAACAACTAGGCTTAAATAAAGGGATATAAATGAAATGGCAGAAAGATTTAGTCAAAAAAATTTAAGAGTAAGGCCAAGTTCCGAGGAAGAAAAAATTGTAACAAATGCAAAAAAACACTTCGAAAAGACTTTGGTTGAAATCTCAGGCGAGTTAGTAGGGAGCGTTGCTGCACTAGAACACCCAACAAAAAATAAAAAATTAAATTATGGAGAAATATTTTTAAGAGACAACGTTCCTGTAATGATTTACCTCATAACTCAAAAACGGTACGAAATTGTCAAAAAGTTCCTAACTGTGTGTCTTGAATTACAAAGCGCTAATTACCAAACACGTGGGGTATTTCCGACTAGTTTCATTGAAGAGAATGGGAAGCTCATTGGAGACTATGGTCAGAGATCAATAGGGAGGATTACTTCAGCTGATGCAAGTTTATGGTGGCCAATTTTATGTTGGTATTATGTCAATAAAAGCAGCGATTACGCCTTCGGAAAAAGTCAAAGTGTTCAAAGAGGTATTCAACTTCTACTAGATCTAGTTCTACACCCAACATTTGAGGGTACTCCAGTACTTTTTGTTCCAGATTGCGCATTTATGATTGATAGACCTATGGATGTATGGGGAGCACCCCTAGAAGTTGAAGTTTTACTTCATGGATGTTTAAAAAGTTGTATCAAGTTAATGGAATTAAGTAGAGCAGATCATGTTAGTAGACTTCTAGACCAAAGACTTATTCTTACAAATCAATGGGTTAAGGATTTAGGAAGTTTTCTTTTAAAACATTATTGGGTTACTAGCCAAACAATGCAAATTTTAAGAAGAAGGCCAACTGAGCAGTACGGAGATGATCAACACTTCAATGAATTTAATGTTCAACCTCAAGTGGTTCCCTCATGGCTGCAAGATTGGTTAGAGAATAGAGGTGGTTACTTAATAGGAAATATTAGGACAGGAAGGCCAGACTTTCGATTTTACAGTTTAGGAAATTCTTTAGCATGCATCTTCGGAGTACTGCCTCCTGAAGAGCAAAGAGCTTTATTTAGATTAGTTTTACATAACAGACAGCATTTGATGGCACAAATGCCCATGCGAATTTGTCATCCTCATATGGATGTTGAAGAATGGCAAAACAAAACTGGATCGGATCCCAAGAATTGGCCTTGGAGCTACCATAACGGTGGGCATTGGCCAAGTTTGCTATGGTTTTTTGGTGCAGCGGTTTTATTGCATCAAGAAAAATACGGTTCTGACGATGTGATTCTTATGCAAGAAATGAAATCTTTAATAGAGGAATCATATTGGTGTCAACTTAATCAATTACCTAAGCAAGAATGGGCAGAATATTTTGATGGCCCTACAGGTACTTGGGTTGGACAACAATCAAGGACGTATCAAACTTGGACAATTGTTGGATTTTTATTAATGAATCATTTCCTAAGGAATGAGTATAACGATTTAGATATGTTTAAAATTTAGGCTTAAAATAATCCTAAAGTGAGTGATTTATCAATTGGCAAACATGCTCCAATTCCAAGGTATATGGTTAGAAAAGTTCCGAATAAGAAAACAGACATTGCTATTGGTCTTCTAAATGGGTTAGAAAATTTATTAACGTTTTCGATAAAGGGTAAAATCATTAATCCAAGTGGAATTAATGTTTGAAGTGCAATACCCAATAGTTTGTTAGGCACTACCCTAAGTATTTGAAAAACTGGATAGAGGTACCACTCAGGAAGTATTTCAAGAGGTGTCGCAAAAGGATTAGCTTTATCTCCCAACATTGCCGGGTCAAGGACTGCTAATCCAACTACACATGCAATAGTACCTAAGATAACTACTGGGAAAATATATAGTAAATCATTTGGCCAAGCTGGTTCACCATAATAATTATGGCCCATACCTTTAGCTAACTTTGCTCTCAATTTTGGATCAGATAGATCTGGTTTTTTTAATGTAGACATATGGAGAACTAAATAATGGTTTAAGTATAGGAGTTTATAGAGGACCTGAAATACCCTGTTTACGAATCATTAAAAAGTGCATCAACATGAAAACTGCCAATGACCATGGCAATACAAAAGTGTGAAGACTGTAAAATCTGGTTAAAGTAGATTGTCCAACACTTTCTCCACCTCTAAGAAGTTCAACCATAAAGTCGCCAATTACTGGGATTGCAGCAGGAACACCTGAAACTATCTTAACTGCCCAATAACCTACCTGATCCCAAGGTAGGGAGTATCCTGTAACTCCAAAAGCGACAGTTATGACCGCCATCACAACACCTGTAACCCAAGTTAATTCTCTTGGCCTTTTAAAACCTCCGGTAAGATAAACCCTAAAAACATGAAGGATTAACATCAAAACCATCATTGATGCACTCCATCTATGCACAGATCTTATTAACCATCCAAAACTCACATCGGTCATTAAATAACTGACTGAACTATAAGCTTGTGTAACTGTTGGCTTATAGTAAAAAGTCATTGCAAAACCTGTTGCAAATTGAATTAGGAAGCATACTAAGGTTATGCCTCCTAAACAATAAAAAATATTTACGTGAGGGGGTACGTACTTGGAAGTTACGTCGTCAGTTATGTCTTGGATTTCAAGTCTTTCTTGAAACCAGTCATAAACAGATGAAGAATTCGCCATCCAAAAAAAAATTAGCTTTGATATAAAGAGCTTACTTAAAATTCTTATACTTGGTGTTAACACTTAACCCAATGAATTCATCTTTTAACAAACTTTTAACATTCAAAACTGTGATCACTGCATCAATGATCATCGTTTTTTCTATCAATCTTTTGTTTATTGAAAGAGTAGATGCTCTTAGTAATAGCAGGCAATTAGTACTTGACGCTTGGACCTTGGTAAACGAAGGTTTTTATGATCCAGAAAAGTTTGATGAAATCCAATGGAAAAGAATTAGACAAAAAACATTACAGAAACAAATTGAAACAAGTGAAGAGGCTTTTTCCGCAATTGAGGATATGTTAAAACCACTAGACGATCCTTACACAAGAGTTTTACGCCCAAAAGATTATGAACTACTGAAATCAAGTAATTTTGGGAGTGAAATTAATGGTGTTGGGCTGCAATTAGGTGAAGATGATAACAATAAAGTTAAAGTAATCTCTACTCTTGGGGGTTCGCCAGCTGAAGAAGCTGGGATAGTAAGCGGGGATTTGATAGAGAAAGTGGACGGAATCTCATCAGAAAAATTAGGCCTTGCAAGTACTGCCTCTAAATTAAGAGGTGAATCAGGGACAAAAGTTTTAGTTGAAGTATCTTCGGAATCAGGAGAAATTAGGGAAGTCGATCTTGAGAGGAGATCAGTAGATCTCAGACCAGTTAGAACAAAAAGATTAAGAGACGAGTCTCACACAATCGGATATTTAAGGATAACTCAATTCAGCGAAAGCGTCCCAAAAAAAGTTGAAGAGGCACTTCAAGAGTTAAAAGAGAAAGAAGTTGAGGGCTTGATCTTGGATCTTAGAAATAATTCAGGGGGACTAGTAAGCTCAGGAATAGCAGTTGCAGACTCATTATTGAGTGAGAAACCTGTAGTGGAGACGAAAGATAGAAATGGAATCAAAGACGCAATTATTTCTCAAAAAGAGACATCTTTTGATGGACCAATGGTGACTTTAGTAAATAAAGGTACTGCAAGTGCCAGTGAAATACTTGCTGGTTCTTTACAAGATAATGAGAGGTCAATTCTTATGGGGGAACAAACTTATGGAAAAGGTTTAATTCAATCCCTAAAAAGTTTGGGAGAAGATAGTGGTATTGCTATAACAGTGGCTAGTTACTTAACTCCCAACGGTAATAATATTCAAGGCCAAGGTATGACCCCTGACAAATTACTTGATCTACCTGATGCAAGTGATTATGGAAGTACTGAAGATAAATGGGTGAGGAATGCAGAATTATTTTTGGGGTCGCTTCTAGAAAAAGAAGAAGTCTCAGTTCAAGCAATTGAATTAAACAAAGAAGAAATTAAATCTTTAAATGGCTAAAGATTGAAAATAAAAAATCTTAAAAATATGAGTATTAAAAGAATTTTTCATGACCCAATTCATAAAGAAATAGTATTTGATGCAGGAAAGCCAGAAGAATTAATGATTATGGAATTAATTGATACAGTTGCTTTTCAAAGACTAAGAAGGATAAAACAACTTGGAGCGGCATCATTACTTTTTCATGGTGCAGAATCAAGTAGATTTACTCACTCAATTGGGGTTTTTTGTATAGCTAGAAAAATATACAAGAAATTAATTGAAAGTAAATCTTCATTTTGTGAAAATAAATTTGTTCTTTATGGAGCAGCTTTACTACATGATTTAGGTCATGGACCTTTAAGCCATACCAGTGAAAAAATATTCAACCATGATCACGAAGAATGGTCTAAAAACTTAGTTAAAAATTATTTTCCAATAAATTCAATCCTCAAAAAGTATGACAACGAATTACCCAGAAAAATTGGTGAATTATTTCAATCAAAACAACTATTTTCAAAACCTTTAAAAACATTAATAAGTAGTGAGATAGATTGCGATCGTCTCGATTATCTTTTGCGTGATAGTTACAACACAGGTACTAATTATGGCTTAGTAGATTTAGAGAGAATAATTTCAGCTCTTACCTTCTCGCCTGATGGGAGTATCGGAATCAAACCAAAAGGTGTGATCGCTATTGAGCATTTCCTTGTACTTAGAAACTTGATGTATAGAACAATCTACAATCACAGGATAAACGAAATATCAACGTGGATTCTTGAAAAAATATTACACACAATAAAACATAATTATGAAAAGAATATTTGGTTAGATAATTCTCTACATAAATTGATTTTTTCACCTTCAAAGGTTGATTTTGATGATTTCATAAGAAATGATGATGTAACCTTTTATTATCATCTAATTAGATGGAAAGATGAATCATTTGAACCACTTTCTACACTATGCAAAATGTTTATTGACAGAGATTTATTAAAGGCATCAGACATAAGTTTTTTAAGTAAGATGAATAGATTAAAAATCCTTGCATTTGCCTCAAAATTATGTGTAAAGAATGGTTATGATTCAGAAATATTTTGCGGGATTAAGGAAAGGTCTTTTAAAGGTTTTGAATCTAATAATGCACTAAAAATATGGGACGGCACTTATCAAAGCGCATTAGAAAATAGTTCTGCATTAATAAAAACTTTAATGAGATCCGAGGAAATCTCTTATATTATTTATCCAGATGTGATCAAAAATGAAGTCAAAAATGAAATTTCATTAATAAAAAACAATTCCAAGATTTAATTCTCAATGGAAATCGTTTTAGAAAACAATAAAAGTAAATATTTAGAAATTTTTTCTTTGTTAGATTTAGATAATATCAATGAAACTTTTAAAGGATTTTCTTCCATTAAGGAACCTTTAAAAGCAAAAATTTTCGCAGTAAATGAGTCAATAAGTTCTCATCAATTTTCAAAATTAAAAAATCATTTTGACAAAATTAATATTTGTTTATTATGCATTTACTCAAATAATAGAGAAACAATCCTGAGTGGAAAGTCTTTAAAAATAGATTCAGTTTTTATAGAGGAGCAAAAGATTAAAAATAAGTTACTATTATTCAATTCAAAAAAGAAAGACGATATTCTTCACAAAGGAACAGTACGATCGGGTGAAAGAATATCTTCAAATGGAAACCTATGCATTATTGGAGACGTTAACCCAGGAGCAATAGTTTCCGCTAAGAAAAATATTTATGTTTGGGGCAAATTACTAGGAATCGCATTCGCAGGGAAAAGTGGAAATAAAAATGCCTCTATTGCATCACTTTATCTACACCCTTTACAGTTAAGAATTGCAGATGTGATAGCTATTGGACCAAAGGATAAGCCCAAAAATTGTTATCCAGAAGTTGCGGTAATAGATAAACAAACAATAATTATCAAACCCCACTTAATCGAAAATAAAAATTAATCAATAATTTGCAATAAATTAATTCAAACTAGATAAATTTAAGAATTACTTAATCTTTAAAATATTCAACTTTATGCAAGTGGCCTTATTATTTGTAAAATCTTAAAAATCGTGGGCAAGAATACTCGCACAATATTAATCTGTTCAGGCAAAGGAGGGGTTGGCAAAACAACTTTAACTGCAAACCTAGGCATAGCACTTGCTAATAGCGGAGCAACAACTGCTGTATTAGATGCTGATTTTGGCTTAAGAAATTTAGATCTTCTTCTAGGATTAGAAAATCGAATCATTTATACGGCTCAAGATGTTCTAGACAAGAATTGTCGTCTTGACCAAGCATTAGTTAGACATAAAAAGGAACCTAATCTTGCTCTTTTACCTGCTGGAGATCCAAGGATGTTGGATTGGATGAAGCCCGAAGATATGAAAAAAATTAGTGGGCTACTTAGTGAGAACTTTGATTTTGTCTTAGTAGATTGTCCTGCTGGTGTAGAAGATGGTTTTAAAAATGCTCTAGCAGCCTGTAAAGAAGCTATTGTGGTTACTAATCCAGAATTATCCGCAGTGCGGGATGCGGATAGAGTAATAGGGATTCTTAATACTTCAGATATTGAGCCTATCCAACTTGTAATTAATAGAGTTCGCCCTAACATGATGGCTAGTCAAGAAATGTTATCCATCGAAGATGTTCAAGGGATCCTTTCTTTGCCTTTATTAGGTATTGTTTTAGAAGATGAACAGGTAATAATAAGCACAAATAGAGGAGAGCCACTAACACTTTCAGATGGTAGATCTCCTGCAAAAAGATGTTATTTGAATGTTTCTCAAAGACTTACAAATAAAGATGTACCAATCATCGATCCAAAAAAAGAAGGGAAAAGTCTTAAAGATAAATTCATGAGATTAATGCAAACAAAGGTATTTTAAAATGATGACTCTCAGAGATCTTATAAATAAATTACTAGGCAGAGAAACGTCTAGTGCAAATACAGCTAGAGAAAGATTACAACTTGTACTTGCTCATGACAGAGTTGATATGAGTTCCTTAACAACTGATCTTCTAGATAAAATGAGGAAAGAGATTCTTGATGTTGTTGCTAAATATGTTGAGATTGATTTTGATGAAGTAGCAGTTAGTTTAGAGACTGAGGATAGGATGACTGCATTAGTTGCCAATTTACCAATCAAAAGAACTATTTCAGGAGAAATAAAATTCAAAAAAACTGATAAAACTGATAAAGCTGATAAATCTAATAAAGATATCAAAAAGTAATAAATTTAAAAAAAGCTAAAAAAATACTGATAATTAACCCTCCCTAATTGTAAGATGAAGAAATTGCCGGCTTAGCTCAGCGGTAGAGCAGCGCTTTTGTAAAGCGAAGGTCATCAGTTCAAATCTGTTAGCCGGCATTTTGATTGATTTAATTCTGGTCAATATTCTTTACTGAAAATAGAAAGAATAAACCTATCAGAGCAATAATAGGAAACAATCTTATTTCGAGGACATATTCTAAAAAAGATGCAAGGGGTTCAAATATCCAATAAGTAGAAAATTGAATTAATAAAACAAAAAATAACAATAAAAACATTAATGCAATTCCCTAACTGATACTTCTCCTTCTCTAATCAGTCTCCAATCTCCACTTTTCTTCCAAAATATAATAGTACTAGCTTTCCCACTTCTTTTCCCCCAGGGGATAGGGCCCAAAATTTTTACAGAAGGAAAGTCTAGAGCAATCCCTTCAACTGTAGTTGATCCTTTAAAACCTGAAATATTTGCACTTGAAGTTAACAATGGGCCTGTTTCTCTTATGAGAGATTGAGCCATATATGAATTTGGAATCCTCATCCCAAGAGTAAGATCATTGCTTGTGAGGATTGTAGTCTGCTTTTCTGAAGCAGGAATAACCATTGTCAGAGCTCCAGGCCAATATTTTGAAGCTATATTTTCGTAATCTTCTTTAGCTGATTCGTGAACATAATCGATTAATTGTTTGTATTCTGATCCCATGATAATTAAGGGTTTGTCTCTATCTCTTTTTTTAAACTTATAAATAGTATTTGAAAATTGTGGCAAGCATCCAATTGCAGGTAATGTATCAGTTGGGAAAATTATAGGTAAACCACTTTTAAGAGTCTTCAAGGCGGATTTGCAGTCTACTATATTCATTTAGATATGCACATGTAATAATTTATTTATATCTTCCAATGGTAAACCTACCAATACCTGAGAGGTCTTTCACAATTTCTATGGATGTAAATTTATTTTTAAGAAGTATTTGCTTTACTTTTTCACCTTGATCAAAATGATTCTCTAAAATTAGCCAGCCCTTCTCTCTTAAGAATAATGGTGCTTTTTGTATTATTTTCCTAATATGTTTTAAACCATCTTCGCCGCCTAATAAAGCAACCTTAGGTTCGAAATTTTTAACTTCTTTAGGTAATTTTTCATAGGTATCGTTAGGAATATATGGCGGGTTTGAAATAGCGAGATCTAATTTTCCTTTAAAGCTTTCAAGAGGTGACCACCAATTTCCACAGTAAAATTTCAAATTCGATTGTTTGGAAGAATTTATAAAATTTTCATTGGCTATTTCTAATGCGTCTTCATCTATATCAGTTGCTACTCCATCGCTCGATGGATAAGCCAATGCCATAGCAATACTTATAGCGCCTGAACCAGTCCCTAATTCAGCAAAAAATAATTTTTCTGACTTCTTTGGAAATATATTGAAGACAATATCTACTACAAGTTCTGTCTCTGGTCTCGGAATAAGTACTTTATTTGTAACTTTTAATTTTAAGTCTCTCCAAAAAGTTATTCCACAAAGGTATTGAATTGGGCAAGATTTTAACAAATGATCATCCCATACAGATTCCAAAAAATCTAAATTTTTTTTTAAATGTAATTTTCCTGCAAGATTTATACTAATTAGGTTTAGATCATTAGAGGATACCCCGCCTATACATTCAAGTAAAAAAGCAAAGGATTGTTGATCGCCTCCTTTAGAAAGTTGCTTTTTTTTCCAAATTAATAATTCTTCTAAAGAAATGCTAAGCATTTATTAAAGCTTTAGCGTTTAGGCCCAAGCCTACCTTTACTTGAGTCAGAGTAGAAGCTTGATTTTTCACCATCTTGAGTAGAAATAAATAAACCTATTAGGAATATCGTTGGCACCCCTACAAATAAAAGACTAGCTACGAATCCAAAGTTAGTTGTTTCCATTTAATTAATAGTTCTATACTTAATTAATAAGACTATAGACATATAACTTGGAATAAAGTGGAAAAATAAACAAATTTTATAAACTGATTAACAGTCTTAAACAATTTAGCGAGGTAATTTTTTATTTTCACTAATTTTTTTTAATTCTTCCAAATTTGAGGGAGGGGATTGTGGTTTTGTTAAAATCACTGAAGAGGATTTAATCAATGTTTGGCATGCAAGTCGCCAATTTTCTGGTCTATTTTTTAGTTTTTCTTCTTCAACGGATGTAAGAGGGCTCAAAGAATTTTTGTTTCCACCTTCAACTGAAATAAAACAAGTACTACATTGTCCTGCCCCGCCGCAATTTCCTAAAATACCTTTCAATCCATAAAGTTGTAAGTTTTCTTTCATAACCAATTCTCTTAAATTTTCTCCAGGGTTACATTGGACTTCTAAATCCTCACGGATAAATCTGATAGTTGCCATTTTTTTAGTTATTTTTCTTATTTTGGCGTTTTACTTTGAGAATTGTGACCAAAATATTAACAATTTTTAGCTAAAAATTCCTTGTAAACTCAGTCTAGCAAACTGATTTGCCCAATTTTTGCAAGAAAATAAATTTATTTACAAAAATCCCTCAAAGCCAAAAAAACCCTTACTATCGTGATGTTTAGCTGTTTTTATTCAGCATAGTTACTAGAAATTAACCGATGGGATTGCCTTGGTATCGAGTTCACACGGTAGTTATTAATGACCCAGGTCGACTACTCGCTGTGCATCTTATGCATACTGCATTATTAGCCGGCTGGGCCGGTTCTATGGCTCTTTATGAATTAGCCATTTTTGATCCTTCTGATGCTGTTCTCAATCCAATGTGGAGACAGGGGATGTACGTTATGCCTTTCATGGCAAGACTTGGTATCACAAGTAGTTGGAACGGATGGGATATTACGGGTGCTACAGGAGTTGATCCTGGATTCTGGAGTTTTGAAGGTGTTGCAGCAGCACACATAGTATTTAGTGGGCTACTGATGTTGGCTTCTATTTGGCATTGGACATACTGGGATTTGGATCTCTGGGAAGATTCAAGAACTGGCGAACCTGCTCTTGATTTGCCAAGAATATTTGGAATTCACCTTCTCCTAGCTGGACTTACATGCTTTGGTTTTGGAGCTTTTCATTGTGCAAATGTAGGGATTTGGGTTTCTGATCCTTATGGCTTAACTGGTCATGTAGAACCTGTAGCACCTTCCTGGGGAGTAGAAGGCTTTAACCCCTTTAATCCAGGAGGAATTGTTGCTAATCATATTGCTGCTGGACTTATGGGAATTATTGGGGGGATTTTCCACATCACCAATAGACCCGGAGAAAGACTTTACAGAGCATTAAAACTTGGAAGTCTTGAAGGAGTTCTAGCTAGTGCTTTAGCTGCTGTTTTATTTGTTTCTTTCGTTGTTGCAGGAACAATGTGGTACGGTTCAGCGACTACTCCAGTCGAATTATTTGGTCCTACCAGATATCAATGGGATTCCGGCTATTTCAAGACTGAAATTAATAGGAGGGTTCAAGCTGCAATTGATGATGGTGCCACTAAAGAAGAGGCATATGCATCTATTCCAGAGAAACTAGCCTTCTATGATTATGTTGGCAATAGTCCTGCAAAAGGGGGGCTATTCAGAGTTGGAGCTCTCGTTAATGGAGACGGTTTACCAACTGGTTGGCAAGGTCATATTTCGTTTCAAGACAAAGAAGGTAATGAGTTAGAAGTTAGAAGAATACCTAATTTCTTTGAAAACTTTCCTGTCATCCTTGAAGATAAAGAGGGTAATGTAAGAGCAGATATTCCGTTTAGAAGAGCTGAAGCAAAGTATTCATTTGAACAGACTGGAATTACTGCAACTATCTATGGAGGAGATCTCAATGGTCAAACATTTACTGATCCTGCAGTAGTTAAAAGACTAGCTAGAAAGGCTCAACTTGGAGAAGCATTCAAGTTTGACAGAGAGACTTATAAATCTGATGGTGTATTCCGAAGCTCACCAAGAGCGTGGTTTACATATGCACATTTATGTTTCGGATTGCTATTCTTGTTTGGCCACTGGTGGCATGCTTCAAGAACTCTTTACAGAAATTCCTTTGCTGGTATTGATGCTGAGATTGGCGACCAAGTTGAATTTGGTTTATTCAAGAAGCTTGGCGACGAAACCACAAGAAGAATCCCAGGAAGGGTTTAAACTAAACTTTATTACTTAATCTTATGGAAGCTTTCGCTTACGTTCTTATTTTAACTCTCGCAGTTGTAACGTTATTCTTTGCTGTCGCCTTTAGAGACCCACCTAAATTTGACAGAAAATGAACCAAGAAAAAAAACCTCTTTAACAAGAGGTTTTTTTGTACTTTTCATAATTAGGATATTACTCTACTATTAGAGTTGAAGCGCATCTTATTTCACCACATGCAGTGTCCAACCTGTCAAAACACAGATAGCAGAGTTTTGGAATCAAGATCTGCTGATAGTGGGAAAAGTGTCCGGAGAAGGAGAGAGTGCTTAAATTGTAGTTTTAGATTTACAACTTATGAAAGAGTGGAATCAATGCCAGTCTCAGTTATAAAGAAAGATGGTGGCAGAGAATTATTTGATAAACAAAAATTATTTACTGGTATATCAAGAGCATGCGAAAAGACCAACTTCAGTAGTGAAGCAATTATTAATTTCGTAGATGGGATTGAATCACAAATTGTTCAAGACTCCAATAAAGATATTAAATCTTCACAAATCGGAGAATTAATACTTAAAAATCTTAGGAAAGAAAACGAAGTCGCTTATATAAGATTCGCCTCAGTTTACAGAAAATTTAATGGGGTAAAAGATTTTATTTCTACTCTTGAATCTCTAAAGGGAAGTTCGAAAAACCAATTAGCTTCAATTTCATAAAATTCAGCATCTTAAAGTGTAGAATACATATCACAAATGTTTTTTGCTATTGGTTTGCAGGCTAGTAGCATTCCTTTCTAACTACCTTAGGTAGTCTGCGATACAACACATGAACGAAAATTCTTCCCAAACCATTAAAGAACTTTCCGAGGATAAAGAAATTAAAGATTCGTCTGAGTTAGAAAATGATTCAGCATCTCAAAATGAGGAGGATTTATCATTTGAGAAGAGTGATATACCTTCAGCAGATTCTTCCTCTAGCAGAACAAATTCGGATTTTGACAACGCAGGGTTCACACAAGAAGAATTCGCATCATTATTGGGTAAGTATGACTATAATTTTAAACCTGGCGATCTAGTTAAAGGTACAGTTTTTGCTCTAGAGCCCAAAGGAGCCATGATAGATATAGGGGCAAAAACAGCTGCTTTTATGCCAGTTCAGGAGGTTTCAATAAATAGAGTTGAAGGTCTTAATGATGTTTTACAACCTTCAGAAAGTAGAGAATTTTTCATAATGAGCGAGGAAAATGAAGATGGCCAATTAGCTCTTTCCATTAGAAGAATTGAATATCAGAGAGCATGGGAAAGGGTTAGACAACTCCAAAAAGAGGATGCAACTATATATTCTGAAGTTTTTGCAACAAACAGAGGCGGAGCTCTTGTTAGGGTAGAAGGCTTGAGAGGTTTCATCCCAGGCTCTCATATCAGTGCTCGAAAAATTAAAGATGACTTAGAAGGTGAATATTTACCTTTAAAATTTCTTGAAGTTGATGAAGAGAGAAATAGATTAGTACTAAGTCATAGAAGAGCTTTAGTTGAGAAAAAAATGAACAGACTTGAAGTGGGCGAAGTCGTTGTTGGTTCTGTAAAAGGTATTAAACCTTATGGAGCATTTATTGATATTGGTGGAGTTAGTGGTCTATTACACATTTCTGAGATTAGTCATGAACATATTGAGACTCCTCATAATGTTTTGAATGTGAATGACCAAATGAAAGTTATGATAATTGACCTTGACTCAGAAAGAGGACGAATTTCATTATCTACTAAAGCACTTGAACCTGAACCAGGCGATATGCTAACTGATCCTCAAAAAGTTTTTAGTAAAGCTGAAGAAATGGCTGCAAAATACAAACAAATGTTATTTGAACAGACTGACGATAATGAAGGAATCCCCACAGCAACAGCTGAAACAGTATAAATTTACTTATTTATTTTGTTTACGAATATCAGAATTTAAGTCTAATTATGCTTTTATAAGTATTATTTAATTTACAATAATTGATTTGTGACGATAATCTAATTTAGGATAAAATCTAATTTCAAAATTATTTTTAGATGAGTGATTTCATTTTCACTTCGGAATCCGTTACTGAAGGTCATCCTGACAAAATATGTGATCAAATTAGTGACGCTGTTTTAGATGCTCTATTGACAGAAGATCCAGAAAGCAGAGTTGCATGCGAAACTGTCGTTAATACAGGTCTTTGTTTACTTACTGGAGAAATAACTTCAAAAGCAAAAGTCGATTACATAAAACTTGTTAGAAATGTAATTAAAGAAATTGGATATGAAGGCTATCGAGCAGGTGGTTTTGACGCAAATAGTTGTGCTGTTTTAGTAGCACTTGACGAACAATCACCGGACATTTCTCAAGGAGTAAACGAGGCGGATGATGTTAACGATGATTTAGAAGATAATACCGGAGCTGGTGATCAAGGCATAATGTTTGGCTATGCATGCGATGAAACGCCTGAATTAATGCCCTTACCGATCAGCTTAGCTCATAGATTAGCCATTCAACTTGCCAAAGTGAGGCATGAAGAAGTTCTTAATTATCTACTCCCTGATGGTAAAACTCAAGTAAGCATAGATTACAAAAAAGGTATACCAGTCTCCATTAATACAATTTTAATTTCAACTCAACATGATCCTGAGATAGATGGGTTAACAAATGAAGAAGAAATTCGTCAAAGAATAAAAGAGGATTTATGGACGCATGTTGTAATTCCTGCTACTGAAGATTTAGAAATCAAACCAAACATTCATACAACAAGATTTCTAGTAAATCCCACAGGAAAATTTGTCGTAGGGGGGCCTCAAGGTGATGCCGGACTTACAGGAAGAAAAATTATAGTAGATACTTATGGGGGTTACGCGAGACACGGAGGAGGGGCATTTTCTGGTAAAGATCCAACAAAAGTGGATAGATCAGCTGCTTATGCAGCACGTTATGTAGCTAAAAGTATAGTTAAGGCAAAATTAGCAAAAAAGGCAGAAGTACAATTAAGTTATGCAATTGGAGTTGCAAAACCGATTTCCATTCTTGTTGAAACTTTTGATACTGGCGTTATTTCACAAGCTAATTTGACTGAGCTCATTAATAAGTACTTTGATTTAAGGCCAGCAGCAATTATAAAAGAATTTGATCTAAGAAATCTACCCCAAAAAATGGGTGGTACATTTTTCAGAAAGACTGCATCCTATGGACATTTTGGCAGAAGAGATCTAGATCTCCCTTGGGAAAAGGTAGAAGAAAAAGCAGCCCAATTAGCGGAGGCTTCCAAAGTATTTTTATAAAAAATTTATTCTATGCCTGATAATTTTTATGGGGGATTAGATTTTGGAACTAGTGGCGCAAGAATATCTATAATAAATTTTCATAAGGAATTAGTATATTCAAATTCAGTTCCTTATTTATATAGTTTTAAAAATCCAAATTCTTGGATCAATTCTTGTGAAAAACTCATAGGGTGTTTACCTATTGAGGTAAAAAGTAACCTTCAAAAATTGGCTTTATCCGGCACATCAGGAACTTTAACAGCATCAAATTTACGAGGAGAGCCAATAGGAGAAGCAATATCTTATGACCAAGCTTGTAATGAACATAAGATCCTTCTTGAATCATTAACTTCTGGAGAAGATCATCTGAGAACTCCATACAGTAGTCTTGCTAAAGCATTAAAACTAATAGATAAATATGGGACAAATATACTTTTACGACATCAATCTGATTGGATCACTGGTTGGTTTTTAAAAGATTGGACTTATGGAGAAGAAGGTAATAATCTAAAACTTGGTTGGGATCTAAAAAAAGAATCATGGCCAAAAAGCTATCTCAATACTTCATGGGGAAAATGCCTGCCTCAAATAATAAAAAGTGGGAAAATTATTGGACAAGTGAATTTTGATTTAGCAGAGAGATTTAACTTGAATAAGAAATTAATATTAATCTCAGGCACTACTGACTCTAATGCAAGTGTAATAGCTGCAGGTTTAGGCAAAGAAGATGGTCTCACAGTTTTAGGAACAACTATTGTAGTTAAGAAAATTATTGATAATCCTATAAAAAAACAAGGAATTACAAATCATAGAGTAAACGGAAATTGGATATGTGGAGGAGCATCAAACGCAGGCTGTGGTATATTGTCTCAATTTTTCTCTGATTTAGAAATAAAAGAGCTCAGTCGACAAATAAATCCATCAAAAAACACTTCTTTAAATCTTTTACCTCTTAATAGTAAAGGAGAAAGATTTCCTGTTAATGATTCTAATTTAAAGCCGATACTTGGTCCAAGGCCAGTAAGCGACTCACTTTTTTTACATGCATTATTCGAGGGTCTAGCTAACATAGAATTGAAAGGATGGGAAAAGCTAGGCGAACTAACAGGTTCACTTCCAAAAAAAATTATTACTATTGGTGGAGGTTCAAAAAACCCTCAGTGGAGAAAAATAAGAGAAAATATTATCAATATACCAATAGTTTCATGTAAAAAAACTACTTCATTTGGTACAGCCTTGTTAGCGATGAACTCAAAATAAAAGTTTTTTTAGATATTTGATGAAGATATAAAATTTTTAATTAAAAGGGTTTCACAAACTACACATCTTAATTTAGAGTATATAGGTTGGAGCCGGGATAGCTCAGTTGGTAGAGCAGGCGACTGAAAATCGCCGTGTCCCCAGTTCAAATCTGGGTCCTGGCACCTTCAAACTCTGTTATAGACAGGGTTTTTTATTTTTTAGAGTGCAGTACAATCGCAGTACATAATTTGAAATAAGAAGATACCCAGAACTGTCCTCCATTCTTAGGATGATTTTTTTATTGAAGTAAAAAAAAAATATATTGAAATGGCAAAAATCTTTATGCTGTTATAACTCACTTATCGTACGATAACTTTTGCAATGCCGTACACCAACATATGTGAACACAAAGTGAAAATAAAAGTGAATATATAGAGCGATATCTCTAGTAAAGTATCTTTATAAACCTTTTTCGCTGAGAATGGTCATCAATACTGGGTTTCCAGTGGCCCTGTGGCAAAATACGCATTATAATATGCTCATATGTGCTGCTATGAATATGTTATTGACTACCCTTTTAGTAAGCACTATTGAGTGGGAATGACAAGTAATTAGAGGAGTATAATGAAAAATTTTACAATTGGATTATTTTTTGGAGTACTAACTTGCGGTTCATCTTATGCAGCTGATATCTACAACGGAACGCTAGTCGATGCCCACAGTCAAAAGGGTAAGCTGATATCGGTAGAACAACTATCTACTGTTATAAATCAAACAGATGTTGATTACACGCTTTTATCATTTAGGGTAAATACAAAAGACATAAAAAGAGAATTATTAAAAATCAAAAAATCAACAAATGGAAAAGTAAGATATTTAATACCTACAAAAAAGAAGGGATTTACAAGAGTAAATTCAGATGTTGATAAGGTAATTCGAACTATAACTGACCTCCAAAAAGAGTCATTGCGTTATAAATTAGGTCATGTTGGTTTTGGTGAAATTATTGTGCAGCACGCACCTCATAATCACAGTAAATTAAAATATGAAGGTATTAATTTAGATTTTGACTCTGAGAGAATTAAAAGAGCCATAAACATTGTTCTTAGGGAAAATAAACCAGTCATACTTCATGTTGAGTTGAATGACTATGAAACAGATTCAAAAAAAATATTAAACCAATTAGTTTTACTTGCAAATGCAAATCCCAGCAGTCATTTTTTATTAATGCATATGGCACAAATTGAATTTTCTGAGGCAGAATTCATTATAAAAAATACCAAAAATATTCATTTTATTACGTCACACGCTGACAACGAGAAGCAGGCTAAAATGAAGAAGAAAAAGGGCCAACAAGGGTGGATAAATTTATTTGATAAAGACAATAAACTGCAAAAAAAATGGATAGATCTAATGAATGAAAATCCCAAGAGATTTATATTTGCCTTAGATAATGTGTGGGATGGTCATTGGTTGCGCGGATATAAAGAAAGGGTTTCTATGTGGCGAAAAGCTCTAGCTTCTTTAGAGAAACAGTCATCAGTTGTAATCGCGTGTGAAAATGCGAATGAATATTTTCAATTAGGTATCGAATGTGTAAAAGAGCGTCCATAATTTTGGGCTCTCTAAATCAGTTAGAAAGTTTCTAGAACTTTTTCAAAGTTTTTATTTATTAGGTAGTTTCTTTCTCAATTTTGTACTGCATTGAACCATGCAAAGCCCCAATTATATACTTACATTATAGCGATTTTTGCAGTACATTTCATGCAGTACAGGTGATTTCCTATCTCTCAAACACGTTGGCATGACTTATGTTACAAGGAATGAGGATCCCGTTCAAATCTGGGTCCTGGCACCTTTATAACCCTGTCCTAGACAGGGTTTTATACTTTCAAATCATTGAGAACTTGTTATATTTTTGTTTTTTTTACTTAAAATTTTTAGTTTTTGACTCTGCAGACTTGACCAATAACACCCAAAATCAGTTTATCTCCATTTGGATCTTGCCAATTAGCTAAATCATTGAAATTACTATTTGCTTCATCTATTGAGACATCAACATCTCTAAATGATTTTTCAAAACAATTTATATCCATTGTATAGAGAATATCCTTAGTAATTTCACTTTTTGTTTTGGGAATAAATTTACTCAATACTCTTACAGAACCATCCTCATTCCTTTTTATACTTTGCCTATCCCATAACTGCTCTCCGTATTTACTTTTAGGGACTCCAACCCATTCATGAGTCAAAGCTTCTGATTTTTTTATTGAAATACAAAAGAAAACGATAATCGAAAGGACTAAATTAATGAAATTTCTAAAAAATATTGAATTAACTTTATTCTTAGAATTAATCATGGCTACTTATGGAATACAAAAATTTTTAATTAGTAAGAAATAAAAGATTAAAAATTTGTAAAAATTTTTATTGATTAGTATTTCTATTATAGATAGAATCAAATATTAAAATTAAGAATTTACTTCCAATAAATTTATTAAAAAAATAATGAATAAAATACAGAAATTTTTCTCAGTAGTTTTTTTCATAGCAATATTTGTTGTATTGATTTATTTAATCCAAAATTATGGGATTGAACCTCTGAGAAACAAAATAGAAAATATGGGGATTTGGGCTCCTTTTGGAATATTCATACTCAGAGGAGTAAGTATTATTTTACCTGCCCTTCCAAGTTCAGCTTATTCTCTGCTAGCTGGTTCATTATTAGGATTTCAAAAAGGTTACATGACAATAATCTTTTCTGATATTGTTTTTTGCCAAGCTGCTTTCTTTATCGCAAGAAATTATGGTCGGGTTCCTGTACGTAATTTAGTAGGTCCAAAAGCAATGCAAAAGATTGAAAGTTTTAATCAAAATCAACTCGAAGAAAATTTCTTTCTCATGACAGGACTACTTATGACTGGCCTTTTTGATTTTCTAAGTTACGCAATTGGTATTGGAGGAACTCGCTGGAAAATATTTACTCCAGCATTATTAATAAGTCTTCTAATAAGTGACTCTATATTAGTAGCTGTAGGAGCTGGTGTTAGTCAGGGAGCAGGATTATTTCTAGGAGTAGCTCTTTTGGGAATGTTTGCATTAGCTACTATTTCAGGATTAGCAAAAAATAAAATGCCTAAATAACAAAACAGTTGATAATTCTTTTATCAAAGAAGAAAGATATGACATTTTCGCAAACAATAGCTATATAAATGATGATTCATGTAAGAATAGAAATCGATTAATTTTTAAAGTTATTAAATGACTCCATTTAGACCAACTTCATATGATCGCCCTGGAGAACAAATATCAACTACTCCTTCTGGATTAAAAGTAACTTCTGCAAAGAGATTAATGGTGGATTCAATGGTAAGAATGATACAAAAAGCAGAAAATCATTCCGTAGAAGATAAACTTGACGAAGAATCTAACAATAATTAATCAATTCATTGATAAAAGTATAGGAGAGTGGAAATCTATTAGAAGTACTCACACTTTAACTTTTCAGGAATTTGAAAATTCAAATAGTAAAATATATATAAAATATATCAACAAAAAAAATAAAAAAGTCGTTGAAATATTTAAAAATTATAAATTTAGTTTAAACCTAGAGTGCATAGCTATTTCTATAAACTGGCAAGCTATTAGTGATTGGGAAAATGATGATATCAGTGAGGGAGATGAAACTATTCTGATTTTTTTACCCAAAGATGAAAATTCAGGAATTGTTTTAAGAAATAAAGGTTATACAGAATCCTTTATTTCATCATCAAATTATTTTGTTGATGAACAAAATAATTTACACATTAAAACTATTTATAAATCAACAGTTTCCGAAGAAAGAATTTCCTTTTTATCCACTCATGTAAGATCCAGATTTTCTACTATTAGAAATCTGGAAAATAACTCAGTTATACAGACTTCCCATACTTCAGAGATAAGAAATTTAGCTAGTTTAAAAGATTAATTATCCTTTCAAATTGAAACTCTGTTTCAGATATTAATTTAGGAAGAAACCCTTTTTTCCCAGGCATATTATTAACTGTTGAATTCAAATCAGAGATAGTTGCATCTCGCATTAATTGAAAAACCCTTCTTGCATTTCTTAAAGGGACCCCAAGCGCAAGATAAGTATTTTTAAGATCCTTCAAACAACTTTTTTCTAAAACCGATTCGTCATTAGAAATTAAAAGATAAGCAACAATCCTTAAGATTATTTCTCCATCTCTTAAACAAACGGACATCTTGTTAGTTGTATTTAAAGATATTTTTGAATTAAGTGAATCTTGATTTTCGCAAATCATTGCTGTTACAGCGTCTGCTGCGATTGCATGTGAATTATTGGTTATTGAGGTTATTGCATCTAATCTTGAGTTTGCACTATTAATAAATTCTTTTATATTGCTTAAATCATTTAATTTCTTATCGGCTGACAATAGTTGATTATTCTTTGAAACTGACATTAGTGAAGTAAAAATTTAATCCCGATCTTAAGAATAATACAAAGCTAGTAAAAACAATACAATTTCAAACTTAACGCAACGCTTCTTAATTTATAACTTCATTCCAAAGTGATAGTTGAAATAATTCAAATAAAAATTTTTTTTCCGCTAATATAAAATTACATTTTTAATAAAGTTTTGGATCATCAGGATTTAAAATTATCAAAGAAACTTATTTCCTCATATAAAAAGAGATTGGAAAAAGAAATCCTAGACAGAAGTATGAAATTAAAGATGCCTCAAAATAAATTTGAAGAAATAATTAATAACAATAATGAACTTATAAATTTAAAAAAAGCGTTAGAAGATCTAGAAACGGAATCTGAATCTCATAGTAAAGTCTGATTTTTGAAAAACCCTTCCAAAAGTGCCTCAAACCAACAATTTCCTTTTTAAGTCCCTAAACAATCAACAACTTCAAGCGGTAAAACATGTTTATGGACCACTATTAGTTGTAGCAGGTGCAGGTAGCGGAAAAACTAAGGCTCTTACTCACAGAATTGCAAACCTTATTGAGGGTAACTCTATAGATCCCTATAACATTCTTGCTGTCACTTTCACTAACAAAGCTGCTAAAGAAATGAAAGCAAGATTAGAGGTTCTTCTAGCCCAAGAATTAGCTTTTAATCAATTTGGTCAGCCTTGGACAACTCTTAAAGAAATTGATCAAAATCAATTAAGAGCAAACGTTCACCAAGAGACGCTTAAGAACCTTTGGATCGGTACTTTCCATTCCTTGTTTTCAAGACTTCTAAGATACGATATTGAAAAATATACTGATCCAGAAGGCCTAAAATGGACAAGACAATTTTCAATTTATGATGAAACAGATTCTCAAACATTAGTAAAAGAAATTATCAGTCAAGATATGAATCTTGACCCAAAAAGATATGATCCCAAAAAGATTAAAAGATTAATAAGTAATGCTAAAAATCAATGCTTAACTTCTAATGATCTTTTAGAAAAAGCAGATAATAATTTTGATAAAACAGTTGCAGAAGCTTACAAGAGATATAGGATTTCGCTCTCAAAAAATAATTCATTAGACTTTGATGATCTTCTGCTTTTGCCTGTTTTCTTATTGAGGCAAAATGATATAGTCAGAGATTACTGGCACAAAAGATTTAAACATATTTTAGTTGACGAATATCAAGATACTAATAGAACACAATATGAACTTATAAAATTAATTACGGCTGGGAATACTGCACCAAAAAAATTCTTCAATTGGGAAGATCGGTCAATTTTTGTAGTTGGGGATGCTGATCAAAGTATTTATAGTTTCAGAGCAGCTGACTTCAGAATTTTAATTGGTTTTCAAGAAGATTTTAAAACTTCAATCAACGACGATACAAAATCATCTTTAATTAAATTAGAAGAAAATTATAGGTCATCTTCCAATATCCTTGATGCTGCAAACTCATTAATTGAAAACAACTCTGAAAGAATTGACAAAGTTTTAAAGGCTACTAAAGAAAAAGGGGAACTTTTAACGTTACTCAGCTGTGATGATGAAATTTCCGAGGCAGAAGCAATTACCAATAAAATAAAATCACTAAATAATTATAATCAAAACCCAATTTGGAAAAATTGTGCAATTTTATATCGAACCAGAGCTCAGTCGAGAGTATTAGAAGAATCTCTTGTAAGGTGGCGCATTCCTTATACAATTTTTGGAGGATTGCGTTTTTATGATAGAAGAGAAATTAAAGATGCAATAGCATATTTGAAAGTTCTAGTTAATTCTTCAGATAACGTTAGTCTTTTACGCATCATAAATGTTCCTAGAAGAGGGATTGGTAAAACTACTATTCAAAAACTGAATGAACTATCTAATAGGTTAAATATCCCATTATGGGAGGTTCTTAATGATAAACAAAGTCTTGAAGAAACAATAGGCCGATCATCAAAAGGAATTAATAAATTTACTGAAATTATGAATGATCTACTGTGTTATATAGAAAATTCAGGTCCCGCTCAAATACTACAACTTATATTAGAAAAAAGTGGTTATTTAAGTGACTTACTCTCTAGTGGGACTGAAGAATCTGAAGATAGAAGAAATAACTTACAAGAACTAATTAATGCTGCTACTCAATATGAAGAAGAAACAGAAAGTGGAGATGTAGAGGGATTTCTTTCTACAGCAGCCTTAACAACTGATAATGATACGAAGAAAAATAATCCTAACTCTGTAACTCTGATGACTCTGCATAATAGTAAAGGTTTAGAATTTCAAAATGTTTTTATCACTGGGCTAGAACAAGGTCTCTTCCCTAGCCATAGATCAATAGATACTCCCTCACTTCTTGAAGAGGAAAGAAGATTATGCTATGTAGGTATTACTAGAGCTAAAGAAAGAGTTTTCTTAAGTCATGCCAGAGAAAGAAGATTATGGGGTGGAATGCGTGAAGCAACAATTCCTTCAATATTTCTTTCTGAAATACCTGAAGATTTAATGGATGGCGAATTACCACAAACTGGTGGTGCTTCAATTAGAAGAGATTGGCATCTTGATCGTTTAACTAGAGTTGATCGAAACAATCCAAATGAATTTGTTAACAAACCAATAAATGCAGTAAGGAAATTATATTCAGGTCCTAGTAAAGGGAAAAGCTGGATAGTTGGAGATATGCTAATTCACTCAAAGTTTGGGAAAGGTGAAATCATACATATTTTTGGGAGCGGGGAAAAAATATCTTTAGCAGTAAAATTTGGTGATAAAGGCAGTAAAATTCTAGATCCCAGATTAGCTCCAATTCGTTATGTAAGTTAAAACTCATGAACGATATTTCTGATTACATCCAAGGTGAATTAATCAAAACTCCATTTAATCTATATAACCTAATTGCTAAATACATAGAATCTAATAACAATACTAAAGTAGCTTTTGTTGGCGGTTATTTAAGAGATTTATTAATTAGTAAATTCCACAAAAAATCGTTTTCTAAACCTGTAGATATTGATCTTATTATTGAAGGCTCCTCTATTTCTCTTGCCAAATTTATAAAAAAAAATATTGTAAATGTAGATTTATGTTTAATCAAGGAATTCAATTTATACAACACTGTAGAAATAAATATTAATGACTATAAAATTGATATTGCTTCTGCAAGAAAAGAAATTTATTCTGCTCCAGGCTTAAATCCCACAGTAAATAAAAGTACTATTGAGGAGGATCTTATGAGGAGAGATTTCACTATAAATTCAATAGCCTTCGAGGTCTCGACAAGAAAAATCTATGATCTTTATGGAGGAATTTCTGATATAAAAAGTAAAAGATTGAACTTACTTCACAGTAATAGTATTTCAGATGATCCAAGTAGATTAATTAGATGTGCAAAATATGCTTCAAGGTTAGATTTCAATATTTCAAATAATTCCCTCAAACAATCTCAAGAAACAGTTAGACAATGGCCATGGAAAAGTTCAGAAACTCATCAGAAAATGATTTACCCTCCTGCACTAGGCATACGAATAAGGATGGAACTAGCTGAAATATGCAATCACGATAATTTGACTAATGTGATTTCGATAATTCATAAATGGGAAATTATCTCAATCTTAAATGAAAATATTAAAGTCGATAAAAGGTTTTTAAGAGGACTAAATTGGATTAAGAAGTTAAAGGGAAATCATATGCTTTACTTATTAAAAGATTCAGAAGATTTAGAAAAAGCATGTCAAAGATTTTTGATAAACAATAATGAGATAAAAATATTAGAAGATTATATAAATATCAAAAAGATATTAAATACAAACCAAAAAAATTTCAATCATTTTTCTCCATCAAGTTGGACAGAATTTATTGAGGACAGAAATCTTAATGATGAGACAGTCAAATTATTAATTTGTGATGGAGGACCATACTGGCGTAAATTATTTAAGTGGTTATTTATTTACAAATTCATAAAATCAAAAAAAGATGGAGAAACATTAAAAAAAGAAGGATGGGACTCAGGGAAGGAGATGGGAAAGGAAATCAAAAGATTAAGATATTTGGAAATTGACAAATTAAATAGAAATTAATTACATTTTTACAACCTCTCCAACCTTGTACCATTTATCCTTTAGAACACTTTCATATTTACGATTGCAACTAATCAACAAGGGTCCACATGTTTGAGGATCTAATAGTAATGATATTCTCTCGTTAAAAGTCTCTTGTTCTAATGAATTTTCGTTTAAAAAATTAATTATTCTTTTCTGCTTATTTACTTTATAAATTTTGTCAAAAATTTCTTTGTTAGATTCAAAGAAAGTACTTTTAACGTCTTTTCTTATTAAATCAAATACTCCAGGATAAGCTTTAAATGCAAATAAATCTAATAAAACTTTTAGTGGCTCAAGATTATTGCTTTGCCTATATAAATTAGATGATTCAACCATTTCTTTAAGATGTCCAATAAATCCATATCCAGTAATGTCAGTCGCAGCATTGACTAATGATTCTTTAAATTGATTTTGAAAAAGATAAATTTCATCAATCAAATATTGCTGACTCTTTACTACATTTTTAATTACTTCAGAGGAACTACCTAGCATATTAATATTTTGCATTTGACCGGCAAAGTAAATCCCAACGCCCAAAGGTCTAGACATCATGAGAATATCTCCAATATTCATTCCAGATTTAAGCCATGGTTTTGCTCCATTTTTTAAAATGCCTTGAACTGTTAAAGAAATATCCATTCCTAATGAATAAGGTTTATTTACTAAACTTCTTGCCTCGAAAGTATGGCCTCCAAGTAATTCACCTCCATGGTCCTCAACTGTTGATTTAATACCTTGAAGTGATTGAGAAAAGAGGTAACTCTGAAATTCCCTTTCAACTTTTGGTAATGAAATTAAAGCCTGCGCGGATGAAAGTTTTGCTCCGCATGCCCACAAATCTGAGCAAGCATGCAAAGTAGTAATTTTTGCATTAAGCCAAGGATCACTTACCAAAGCAGGAAATCCATCTACACTTTGCAAGATAATATCTTCACCATTTTTATATATCTCAACTGAATCTTCAGGAGATGAGGCAAAAGAATCTAAATTAGATTTTATTAATGATTTATTCAAAACAAACTGAGGGATTTTTGCAGCGCATCCTCTGCAATCATTAAATGAAATATTTTTTTCACTAATTTTCATAATTAGCCTTTTTAATCTAAATTTATTTACAAATTTCAGATCAATTTTATGTTTTAAAATCCAAAAAAGAAAAGAAGGGCCAAAAACAAAATTGCGATAAATAGCAAAAGCCTTTGAATGATGGTTTGGAAATGTATTAACTATTTGCAATCCGATCCTTTGAGGAAACCACTTTTTTAATGGCCACCCATCTACATCCTTTTTGAGATTTTGGACTAATGTATTTACAACTTTTACTGCAAAAACTCCCGACGCTGGTCTTCTTGCTGAATCTACAACTGCACAATCACCCGCAGCAAAAATTCCAGAAAAAGTTTTCAGCTGTAAATTCTGATTTGTAATTATTCTGCCATGAGAATCATAATCTAATAATTTTTTTTGTGCCCATGAAGGAGATGTATTTCCAGTACATAAAAGAATCTTTCCATAATCGAAATTAAGGTTTTCAACTAAATCAATATTGGAATTCCTTAAACTTTTAAGAATTTTATTATTAATTTTTCTTGGATCACATAATAGTTTTAAAGGTCTATCTCGCCATCTTTTTCTCAAAGCATATGATACTTCAATTGCAGCAAGGCCACTCCCAACAATTACAAATGGAAGCTCATTAACTGAATCAAAAATGTCCTCTTTTAATATTGAGTCATAAGCCCTTAAAAAAGGTTTAATTGAAAAAGCATTTCGATTTTTGACTAGTGATTCAAATTCTTTTGGAATTATTGTTTGACTTCCATAATTAAGCACCAACTTCGAATAATTAATTGAAGGTCTATTACTTAAAACAATTTCTTTTAAATTGAAATCAATATCCTTTACTTCTTCTTCTATAAAAGATACTTTTGCATTTTTTGCTAATGATTTTATATCAATTAAACTCTCTTTTAAAGTGATTGATTTTGAAAGCACCGATGGGAATATTGCCGAATAAACCAAATGAGAATCTCTAGATATAATTGAAACAGGAATTTCTGGCATTAATTTCGGACACATTAACCATTTGTTCAATAAAAGAACATTTGTGTGTCCTCCTCCAATTAGTACCAGATGATTAAAAGTCATTTACATAACTATGAATAAAGAACATTTATTACCAATTGAAAAATCAAGATTAGGAGTGATTGGTGGCAGTGGATTTTATTCAATGGATCAAATAGAGTACTTAAGAGAATTAGAAATCAATACTCCCTATGGTAAACCTTCTGATTCAATAAAATTATATAATCTTGGAAACCTAGAGATAGCATTTATTCCTAGACATGGCAGGACTCATAGTTTAAATCCTTCTGAAATCCCTTACAAAGCTAATATTTGGGCTCTAAGATCAATAGGAGTAAGATGGATTATTGCTCCATCAGCAGTTGGTTCATTACAAGAACAGATAAGGCCACTTGATATAGTGGTTCCAGATCAATTTATAGACCGGACAAAAAATAGACCTGCAACATTCTTTAACGAAGGAGCAGTGGCACATGTAAATATGGGAGATCCCTTCTGCACAAATTTATCACGTATATTAAGTGAAATCGGAGAAAAAAATATTCCTGGAGGTAGACAATTGCATAGAGGGGGTACCTATCTAGCAATGGAAGGTCCCGCTTTCTCAACTAGAGCAGAATCTAATTTATATAGAAGTTGGGGATGTTCAATTATTGGAATGACGAACCATACAGAAGCAAGATTAGCTAAAGAAGCTGAAATAGCTTACTCTTCATTATCTATGGTTACTGATTATGATTGCTGGCATCAAACTCATCAAGAAGTTTCTGTAGAGATGGTTTTGGATAATCTTAGATCTAATACTGAAGTGGCTAATAAAATAATATTTGAAGTAGCTAAATTAATTGAAAAAGAAAGACCAAAAAGTAAGTCACATTTTTCATTAAAAGATGGATTGATAACCCAAAAAGAAAATATCCCTAGCTCCACAAAGGAGAAGCTAAGGATATTTACTGATTCTTATTAGCCTTATTAGATATAAGTGATTGTAAGGTCAAGTTAAGGATATATTAGCCTCCAGCTCCAACTCCTTGGTATGAGCCGTAGAAGAATATTCCTAAAACGAAGATAACTGCAATTCCACCTGCTGTAGCTACAAGCCAAAGAGGAAGAGTTCCTTCAGTCCATCTTCTTTCCCATGCAACTGCTGGTCTACCGTCGGGAAGTCTATCTGGAATTCTTCCATCAGGTCCTTTTAATTTACTCATAATTTTAATTTAATTGAAAAAGTAACTGGAAAATAAAATTCCCAATACAAAGACTGATAATAAGCCTAAATAAAGACTTGTACGATTAAGTTCAACTGGAACTTTGTTAGGATTTTCGTTTACTTGCATGATAGTTAAATTTATCGGGCTACGAATTGCATAGCAGCAATTGAACCTAAAAAGAATACCGATGGAATGGCTAGAGCGTGAACTGCTAGCCAACGAACAGTAAATATAGGATAAACGCGGACTTCCGCAGCCTGCATTGGAGCTTGAGAATTAGTCATTGTTATTTTGTTCTTAAATCTAGTTGAGATTTAGCTTCATATCTTTGTGTTACAACAGGCGCTTTAGATTCAGATGATTGAAAATAACTATCAGGACGAGGAGTCCCGAAAGCATCATAGGCTAAGCCTGTATATACGAATAAGAAGCCTGCTATAAAAATAGCTGGTAATGTTACTGCATGAATAATCCAGTACCTGATACTGGTGATTATTTCAAAGAATGGGCGTTCACCCGTTGAACCTGCGGCCATAATCACAAATGTTTACCCTATGATCTTACAGTGTAAAATCATAAGTTCGCGAAGAAATTAACAGGTTGGTTACAGACAGTTGCTAAATCTGTGAAAAATTAATTTTTTTTTTACTATTTACTGAAGTTATTAAAGTTAGCTATTCCATTTAAGGATATAACCACGTTCGCCAAGTACAAATCCTTTTTGATTATCTAAAGCCTCCTTATCAAGGAAAACTATTTTAATGTAGTTTGTTGGCAATTCAGAAGCAATAGGGTCTTTATTCCAAGTTTTACCTTGATCTTTACTTACTATTAAAGTGCCATTACCACCACCAGCCCATATATCACCATTTGGATCCCATCCCATGTCTAAATAGTTGTATCCATTAAGAATAGGTATGATAGGTTTTGACCAGTTTTCTAGGTCATTCGTATCTTCATTAAATCTAATTTCAGCTCCTCTAGAAAGCATCCATAAACTCCCTTCTGGATTGAAACCAATACTTTGTACTCTTTTGCTACTTGCTCTTTGATGAGCTATCCATGCATCACTATCATTTTCCAAAGTAGAAAAGAAATTACCCAGACTACTCACACTGACATAATCTCCCTCTTTAGTTCTTCTTAAATCTCTTACTCCTCCAGAACCAGATGCATCTAGAACTTTTGCATTCCATGATTCACCACTATCTGATGTTTCATAGATTGCACCTGCAGTGGTAGCTAACTCTGCAACCCCTGCATCAACTGTCGTTATTAGAAATGGTTGACCTGGTAATTTGTTGCCTAAAGATAAACGAGTCCAGTTTTTTCCCGCATCAAGCGTATGCATAACCAATGAAGGCTGACCTATTAACCATCCCTCTTCTCCTTTAAAGTCAATATCTAGCAGACGAAAGTTCTCTTCACTTGGTAAATCTAAATTTCTTTTCTCCCAAGTTTCTCCCCCATCATTAGATTCCATAATAAGTCTATTAGAACCTACTAAAAATCCATTTTTATCATCTATAAAATCAACATCTAAAGCATTAGCCTGGTCCTCAAACTGAATTGTTCTCCAAGGGCTGCTATCGCCTATCTTTACTCCTGTAGATGAACAACTGCTCAATACAAGGCAAAGAAGAATAGACAAAAGGAGATTAGGGATACTGGTAAAATTTTTTTTCATTCGTATATATTAATGCAAAGAGTACAAAGAAAGAAACATAGCAGCAGCGAAAGCCAACCCTCCAAAAATCAATATATTTTTTTGTCCAGGAGGTAAACTATTAAAACCAAATCCATAAACTAAATTTTCTTCAAAACCACTAGGCTTAGATTTAGGACCTATGTCCTTATAAAAATTTTTACCGGCTCGACAAACAGGGCAAGCAAAAGAATTCCCATCCAACTCTGAAAAAGGCGTATTTTTAGGTATTTTTAATTTTTTATTTCCTTCAGACGGATCATAAATGTATCCACAACTTCTACATTCGAATCTATTTTGTTCTAGATTAAGGATAGGTTGTTTAACGTTGATTCTTGTAGAATTTTCAGAAAGGTTTTCTTTCTCAAAGTCTTCAACTATTTTGTTTTCCTCAGAAGCTGGTTGAATGTTTTCACTCACGGTTTATTATTGTTCTTTAAGAACTTTAAAAGATTTTGCTTAATTAAGCGACTTTTATTCAAAATTAATTTTTTAAGATGTTTTTATTAACTGGCTATGAATATTTTTTAGGTTTCCTTCTCATTGCCGCCGCAGTACCAATATTAGCTCTAGTTACTAATCTTATAGTTGCCCCAAAAGGCAGAACAGGGGAAAGAAAACTTACATATGAATCAGGAATGGAGCCTATAGGAGGAGCATGGATTCAATTTAATATTCGTTATTACATGTTTGCCTTGGTTTTCGTTATATTTGATGTGGAGACGGTATTCCTTTATCCTTGGGCTGTTGCCTTCAATAGATTAGGCTTATTAGCTTTTATTGAGGCTTTAATTTTCATTGCAATACTTGTTATCGCTCTTGCATACGCATGGAGAAAAGGCGCTTTAGAATGGAGTTAAAAAATTGAATCAACAATTATCCCCAAAAGCAATAAGAGAAATCCGAGAAGGAACTTGCAGTCCTCTTGGCGCACCCCAAGTTACAACAGATTTAAGCGAAAATATTATATTGACAAGTTTAGACGATCTTCATAATTGGGCTAGGTTAAGCAGTCTTTGGCCTCTCCTTTATGGAACAGCTTGTTGTTTTATAGAATTTGCTGCATTAATTGGATCAAGATTTGACTTCGATAGATTTGGATTAGTACCTAGAAGCTCGCCACGGCAAGCAGATTTACTAATAGTTGCAGGGACAGTAACAATGAAGATGGCACCCGCGCTTGTAAGACTTTATGAACAGATGCCTGAACCAAAGTATGTTATCGCTATGGGTGCTTGCACAATCACAGGGGGGATGTTCAGTGCAGATTCTACAACTGCTGTAAGAGGTGTTGATAAATTGATACCAGTTGATTTATACCTCCCAGGATGCCCACCAAGACCAGAAGCAATTTTTGATGCTGTAATTAAATTAAGAAAAAAAGTTGGTAATGAATCAATTTTAGAGCGCACAAAAACAGAACAAACTCACAGGTATATAACATCTGATCACGAAATGAATCTAGTTTTCTCAGAAAATACAGGTGAATATCTAAACAAAACTTCAGCTAACGTAATAACCCCCTCCAAAAAAGAAAAAATTACCGAATTACCTGAAAATACCGAAAAAGCTGATATTATTAATTCTGCAGAAGATTAATGGAAAAAGACGGTATAGCTACATCCTCAGATACTTCAATAGAAAAAGAAGGGATTATAAGTCAATCTTTGTCTAAAGATGGAATTCCAAATCAATCTTTACCTGATGATCATTTAGGAATTGAAAACATTTCTGTTGAACCTAGCAAATTATATGAAGCAGTATCTGCATTGAGAAATTACGGTTTCAACTATCTCCAATGTCAAGGCGGATATGATGAGGGACCAGGCAAAAATCTTGTTAGTTTCTACCATTTTATAACTGTTGATGATTTACAAAAAATTGAAAAAATTAAAGAAGTTAGATTAAAAGTTTTCTTAAAAAGAGATTCTGATTTATCAATTCCTAGTTTGTATGAAATTTTTAAAGGAAGTGATTGGCAAGAAAGAGAAACTTTTGATATGTATGGAATAAATTTTATTGATCATCCCAATCCTAAAAGACTATTAATGCCTGAAGATTGGAGAGGATGGCCATTAAGGAAAGATTATATTCAGCCAGATTTCTATGAACTTCAAGATGCTTATTAGTTAATTTTTTTTAATTTGCGGTAAATAAACATAACTGCTCTTGCGAGTCTCCTTGGATCGTGTCTAAGAGTTGGAGTGATTCTTCTTGAATATAATGGTGCCTGCAAAACATAATAACCCTCGGATAATAACTTTCCTTTATTACATTGCACAGGCTCTGCCCCTCTACTTTCGTAATACTCTACTAATGGAGACTTTTCAAATTGAATCTGAGATAAAATTGAGTTAAAAATTCGATTATTAACTCCAAAATTTGATAATTGTTTTTCTATTGCTTTGATATGTTGATAGACATCAAGTCCATCTGTCTCTCCTGGTTGAGTCATCAAATTACTAATGTAAATTTTGGGAGCATTACTCTGCAATAATGCATCTACTATCTCTGGTACTAAAAGATTAGGCAATAAAGAAGTGTATAGACTACCTGGGCCAAGAACAATTAAATCAGCTTCTTTAATGGATTCAAGAGCACTTGGAAGAGCTGAAGGATTTTCTGGTAGGTAACCGATCCTCGAAATTAATTTTTTAGATTTACTAATATTGCTTTCACCAAAAATTTTTTCACCATCTTCTAATTCGGCCCATAACATAACATCAATATTTGTTGCAGGTAAAACTTGACCTTGTACCGCCAAAACTTTACTAGAAGCTTGAACTGCTTTTTCTAAACTGCCTGTGATTGTTGTTAAAGCTGACAAGAATAGATTCCCAAAGCTATGACCTTCCAGACCAGTTCCACCTGAAAATCTATACTGAAATAATCTAGTTAAAGTAGGTTCTTCGTTTGATAAGGCTGCCAAGCAATTTCTAATATCTCCTGGAGGTTGCACACCTAGTTGTTTTCTGAGAATTCCACTACTTCCACCATCATCGGATACAGTTACGATTGCTGTAATATTACTACTGTAATTCTTTAATCCTTTCAGTAAAGTAGATAAGCCTGTACCTCCCCCAATTGCAACAATATTTGGGCCTCTATTTAATTTACTTTTAACTCTTAATGCATCAACTAGAAATGTATCTTTTTCTGGAACAAGCGCCTTTTGAATAGAATTAATACTTCTATTTTGTCCAATCCCAATTAATAATAGTCCAACAAAAAAAATCAAAGGTCCCATTAATGAAACAGGCAAAATACTTGTTAAACCTGTCATTACCCCAAAAAAGATTTCAATAAGCCAATAGAGAGGTCTTAAATTTGTCCAAATTACCAAGCCTAATAATGTAGTCAAAAATCCTATAGCAGATGTTAACATCCATCTTTTTATTACCAATCCTGGCAAAAGCCAACTCAAAATTCTTAAGATTTTGTTCAACAAGACAAAATTAGACTTTTTAAAATTTTTATAGTAACCTCTTACACTTTTTTTAACTTTATTCATTTAAAAACCTCTTAAATTATTTTTCTCAAATTTAAAGACTATATAAATTCATTATAAATCAAATTCATACATCCTTTTTTTATTTCCAAAAATAGGCAAAATGTAATATGTAGATTTTTTTTTATAAGTCTTGAAAAAATCAAAGCATGCAGCTGAAACAAAAAACCTCTCAATAAGCTGGGGGGAGGTTAATGTGCTTAATCAAATAAATTTTCAACTTAATGATGGAGAGAAATTAGCTATTGTTGGCCCCTCAGGTTCTGGTAAATCAACCATATTAAAAATATTAGCAGGATTAATTTTACCTACAAAAGGAGAATTAAGAATATTTGGTGAGAAGCAAACATATTTGAGATTAGATCAAAATAATCCTCCTGATGTAAGACTAGTTTTTCAGAACCCTGCTTTATTAGGATCTCTAACTATTGAAGAAAATGTAGGTTTTCTTCTCAAGAGAAATAAAAACCTATCGAAAAAGTCAATTCATGAAATAGTACGTGAATGTTTGGCTGAGGTGGGTTTATTTAATGTTGAGAATAAACTTCCAAATGAATTAAGTGGAGGCATGCAAAAAAGAGTAAGTTTTGCGAGGGCATTAATTACTGATCAAACTCTCAATGCAAAGTCTAAACCTTTATTACTTTTTGATGAACCAACTGCCGGCCTTGATCCTATTGCCTCATCAAGAATTGAAGATTTAATTAATAAGACAAATGATAAAGCTAGCGGATCATCTATTGTGGTTAGCCATGTTCTTAGTACTATAGAGAGAACTTCAGATAAAGTTTTAATGCTTTATGGAGGCAAATTCAGATGGGCAGGCTCGATTAATGAATTTAAAGAGAGTAAAGATCCCTATGTATTTCAATTTAGGCATGGGAAACTTGATGGTCCAATGCAACCCAAAGACATTTAGAAATTATGCGTAGAAGCTTACGAGATTCAATAGTTGGTTTTTCCTTATTAGGGGGCATATTAATATTCACATTTTTTTCTTTTTGGCTAAGAGGAGTGAGATTATCTTCAAAAAATTGGCACCTCTTTGCTGAATTCAATAACGCAAGCGGTTTATCAAAAAAATCTCCAGTTACTTACAGAGGTATCTTAGTAGGATCGATAGAAGATATCTTGTTCACAAATGAATCAATTAAAGCAAAAATAGTTTTAAATAATCCTGAAATTATTCTTCCAAGGCCAGCATTTGCAAGGGTAGTAACAAATTCTTTCCTTGGAGGAGATGTACAAGTCGCTTTAGAAACAAGTGACAAGACACTTCCTAAAAACATTGCAAAACCTATATCCGAAAAATGCGATACCAAATTAATTATTTGTCAGGGAGACACTATCACAGGTAAACAACTATCAAGTCTCTCAAATATAACTACTAGAATAAGTCAGCTTTTAAAAGACACAAATCAAGAAAACTTAATTGAAAATATCGTTAACTCAATTGACCAATTTGACAGAACACAAGAAAATCTTGATGAATTAATTTATTTATCGAAACAAGAACTACAAAGAGTTGAACCTCTTATAAAAGAAATTACAATTGCTGCTAATCATTTAAATAACATCTTGTCTACTATTGATGATAAAGAAACCCTTAATGACATTAAATTGACAATTAATGCTGCTAGGTCCATCTCATCAAAAATAGATGATATGAGCGATGATTTTGAAAAATTAACACAAGATAAAGAATTAACTAAATCTATAAGAGATTTAACGATTGGACTATCAAAATTCCTTAACGAAATTTATCCCTAAGAAATATTTAGAATTCATTGATAGCATTTAAAGCCATAGCTGCGATTGCTTTATCTGTAGCTTTTGGCAATTGGACGTATTTCCCTTGAGCAGCCTCTGCTAGTTCTTTACCAAATCCACTTGCTATAAATTTTCTCTCTGTATCAATTACTAAGAGTTTTATCCCAAGCATTGGATATTTTGCAGCGATATCTAGAACCTCTTGTTTTAAATTGACATTTTCATTTTCGTTATCTTTTCCCTCAATCTCATTTTGTCCTAAAGATAATCCTAATGGTACATTTCCTCTGCCATCAGTAATCCCCACAACAATAACTTGACCTATATCTCCTGTTGAAAGAGCATTTTTTGCTACTTTTGCTGATTGTGTTAGTCCATGTGCCAAAGGAGATCCTCCACCACAAGGCATTGTTTCCAACCTCCTTTTTGCAGCAGTTATTGATCTTGTTGGCGGCAAAAGCACTTCTGCTTGATTACCTCTAAAGGGAATTAGGGCAACTTCATCTCTATTCTCATATGCCTCGGTCAAAAGTCTAATAACTGCACCTTTAGCACTTTGCATTCTATTAAGAGCCATAGATCCACTAGCATCAACAAGAAAAATGACTAAAGCACCTGCTTTTTTTTGAAGAAGCTTAGCCCTAAAATCATTTTCTTCTATGATTATTGATTTATTAGGATTCCTTAATCTTCGTGATTTTTGATAAGGAGCTGCAGCTCGCAAAGTCGCATCTACTGCAATTCTTTTTACTTTACCTCTTGGAATTATAGGTTTCACATACCTTCCTCTACTATCACTGAATATCACTGATCTACTTCCACTATTTCCGGCTTTTGCTTTAGCTGATGAAAAAAGCAATAAATCAGGATCAACCATACATGCCTCGGGATCTAGTATGAATTCTTCAGGTATTTCGGGAGTAGATTCTTCTTCTCCATCAGAATTATCTTCATCTTGTTCTTGGTCTTGTTCTTGGTCTTGATCATTATCATTTTCATTAGCCTCAGGTTCAGACTCTTCATCGTTTGATTGAGGTGGAGGTGGGGGACTCTGATCCTCTGGAGGGGGGGGGCTGAATATCATCATCTTCTGGAGGAATTTGCATCGCTCGTGGGAGAATAACTAACCTAACTGCGACTTTTAGGTCTTCAGAATTCACATTCTCATCGCCTCGAAGAGCTGCATTAGCCTTTGCTACTTTTACTGCAAATAATTCTGACCTATGCCCTTCTACTCCTCCTCTAAGAGCTTCATTCACTAAATATGTTATTTGCTCTTTTGTTATCTTGACATCCTTTAACCATTGCCTTGCCAAAATTAATTGAGTGGATAAATTATCAGATTCTTCAGACCATTTTTCTGAAAATTTAATATTATTTTCTGCGTGCGATAAAACAGATTTTGTAATCTCAACTCTTTGAGCATTATCAATAGATTGATCTGCGGAAAGCACGATGGCAAAACGATCTAAAACATGATCTCTTAAAGCGCCTTCTTCAGGATTATAAGTTGCTATTAAAAGTGACTTACAAGGATGAGAAAGGCTTAAACCATCTCTTTCAATATTATTTTTTTCTCTTCCTGTGGCTTCAAGAATTAAATTTACAATGCCATCATCCAATAAATTTATATCGTCTACATAAAGAACACCTCTATGAGCTTCTGCCAAAATTCCAGGCTGAAAAACTTGTTCCCCCGTACTTAATGAGGCAGCGACATCAATTGATCCAACCAGCCTGTCTTCAGTTATGCCAATGGGAACTTGAATAAATGGAGCCTCTCTTACTTTTTTTGGAATTTCTTCAGTTTGATTCAAATAATCACTTCCAATTAACTCCTCTAACAATTTATTAGTACTAGTATCCCATTCCGCTGGTTTATCTGGATCTAGATTCCTACCAATAGGTCTTAATGAATTATTACTATTAATCATAGTTAGCTTTTCCAGGATTGATTCATTATCTAATACCTCTATAGGAGGGAGTAAAGTATGCAAACCCCTTGCTAATACTGACTTTCCAGTACCTCTTCCGCCAGCGATAATCACTCCTCCTAAACTAGGATCAACTGCTGCCAAAAGCAAAGATAATTTCAATAAGCTATGACCTGTAATTGCCGCCAAAGGGAAAGCTCTAAAAGAATCCTTCGAATTCATTAAATCTTTTATTTCTCCTTTTTCTTTTAACTCGGAGTTCAAAATCACTTTAAAAATGCCTGATATAGAATTTATCCAATAACTTTGTTTTTTGTAGTGGAATTATCAAATCTTAATATCAAAAATGGACTATGTATATCCCTCGGAGCAAATATTGATAGTAAATTCGGAAGCCCTCTTGAGTCACTATTAATTTGCAAACCAAAAATAGAGGAAATGATAAATGAGTGGGGAGATAGTTCTAACAAAAAAAAAGAAGAGAAAAGCAAATTTCATGCAAACTTTTTTTGGTCTTCAATTTATGAGACATTACCCCATGGTGTTGAAAATGAGCAGCCAAATTATTTAAATACTTTATTACTTATAAAAAGTAATTCTTTTCCACAACCATCAAATAAAAAAGCTAAGTTGCTTTTAAAAGAGCTAAAAAAGTTAGAGAGATTTTTCGGACGAGAAGAAACGCCAAAGGGCAAGAAATGGCTATCAAGATGTCTCGATTTAGATATTCTTTGGTGGGATGATTTTCATACGGTTGACGAGGAATTAACATTACCTCACCCTAGATTCATGAATCGGAATTTTGTTATTACCCCACTATCTGAAATCTTAAGTAGAAGCCAAAAAATCACAAAGTTTGATGCCCCAAAATGGTCTAAATAAATGATTTACAAAACCAAAAAATAACTGTTAGGCTATTTTTATTTAAAAATTATGGGTAATAAAAAACTTATAAGAAGATCTATTTTTAAAGAAAAAATATCTGAGTTAAAGTCAAAAAAATTTAGTTTCGAAATAAATAGAATTGAGCTTCCAAATGGACATGAAGGTGAATATGGATTCATTAAGCATCCTGGGGCAGCATTAGCCGTACCTATTACAAAAGGCAATAAAGTTATCATTCTTCGACAATATAGATTTGCTGTTTCAAGATATTTATTAGAATTTCCAGCAGGTACATTAGAAATAGGTGAAACACCCATTAATTCAATTCAAAGAGAAATACAAGAAGAGACTGGATTCAGTGCAAACAAATGGGATGAACTAGGAACTCTTGTCCCTGCTCCTGGCTATGCAGATGAAGAAATTTATTTATTTTTAGCCCGTGATTTAAACAAACTCAATTCAGAGGTTAAAGGAGATTTAGATGAAGATATAGAGGTATTAATTTTAGATCCAGACGAACTAGATAATCTTATTTCTAGTGGGGATGAAATTCTTGACGCAAAAACCGTGACGGCTTGGTTTAGAGCTAAACAATTTTTAGATAAATCATGAATAAACCTAGAATACTTTTTTGGCATAGAAAGGATTTAAGAATATTTGATAATCAAGCTTTAATCAAAGCATTTTCATTATCAAATGCTATTACTTCAACTTATATATTTGATAAAAATTACTCACATGATTTCAATGCAAGTTCAAGAGCTTGGTTTCTAGGAAATTCCCTACAAGAATTAGGAAA
>QCNA01000003.1 GCA_003213375.1 Prochlorococcus sp. AG-424-A03
TACCCAGAAGATGGTCCTTGGCAAGATGAATTAGAGGAATCATTCCCTTATCAACCGACACCTGATCAAATTACTGCTGTAAAAGAAATAAAATCTGATATGGAAAGCGATAAGCCAATGGACAGACTAGTTTGTGGAGATGTAGGATTTGGCAAAACAGAGGTAGCTATTAGGGCTATTTTTAAGGCTATTACATCAGGCAAACAGGTAATATTATTAGCACCTACAACAATACTAGCTCAGCAACATTGGAGAACAATAAATAATAGATTTTCACCTTACCCAATAAAAATTTCATTACTTAATAGATTCAAAACCGTTAATGAGAGAAAGGAAATTTATGCAGGTTTGAAAAATAATAAAATTGATTTAGTTGTAGCAACGCACCAAATTTTAGGTAAAGAAATTGAAATTAAAAACTTAGGACTACTAGTTATTGATGAAGAACAAAGATTTGGAGTAAGACAAAAGGAGAAAATTAAAAAAATCAAAACCAACATTGACGTTTTAACACTTTCGGCAACTCCAATTCCAAGAACTCTTTATATGAGCTTATCTGGACTGAGACAAATGAGCTTATTAAATACTCCTCCTCCATCAAGAAGATCAATAAAAACATATTTATCTGAAATAGATTTGGATGTTATAAGAACTGCAATTAATCAAGAACTTGATAGGGGAGGACAAATATTTTATGTTCTTCCAAGAATTTCTGATATCGATCAAGCTGTAAACAAATTAAAAAATATGTTTCCCAGCTTAAAATTTATTATTGCTCATGGGCAAATGAATGAAACAGAGCTTGAAAACGCCATGATTGCTTTTAATAATGGAGAAGTAGATCTAATGTTATGCACAACGATAATTGAAAGTGGATTAGACATCCCCAAAGTAAATACAATTATTATTGAAGATTCACACAAATTTGGACTTTCACAACTTTATCAACTTAGAGGAAGAGTTGGTAGAAGCGGTGTACAAGCACATGCCTGGTTATTTTATCCAAATATAAATAAAATTAATGACGCTGCAAAACAAAGATTAAAAGCGATAAAAGACTTTTCAGAACTTGGAAGTGGATACCAACTTGCAATGAAAGATATGGAAATAAGAGGTGTTGGTAGTTTACTAGGAGAAGAACAAAGTGGAAAGATTAATTCTATTGGATATGATTTATATATTGAAATGCTCCATGAGGCTATTTCAGAAATCAGTGGGCAAGAAATACCTGAAGTTAATGACACTCAAATTGATCTACCAATAAATGCATTTATACCTGCAACATGGATATTAAACAGAGAAGAGAAGCTTGAGGCTTACAAATCCGCTACTGAATGTTCAAATAATGATGAATTAATTGAATTAGCTACAGACTGGGTGAATAGATATGGAAACTTACCCAAACCTGTTGAGTCCTTAATTATGATAATGAGACTAAAATTACTAGCTAAAAAATGTGGTTTTAATAAGATTAAGCTCAAAAAGCCAAATATCTTGATAGAGACAAAATTAAAAAATTCTACTTTTAAAGTTCTTAAAAATTCATTGGCAAGTAGTGTTCAAAATAAATTTAATTTTAATGAAGGCGAACAATTATCAATCATCACTATAAGGGGTCTAGGTGCAACTGAAATTCAAAATCAAATTGATCAACTAATATTGTGGTTCCGGTCTTTTGAAAAAGAAATAAAGAATTTCGATAAAGAACTTATTAAAAGAGAATAAATTATTAAATAATTATTTAAAATCCGCGAATCAGTTTGATTTCGGTTAGGTTTATAAAAATTTATTTATTTTATGGGTGAATATATAGACGTCGGAATACAAACTTCGATTTTACCCTTATCAATTATTCTTTCATCAATTGTATTAGGCATATTTGCATTATTTGGAGAAGAAACAGAAAATGATGATGATGATTCTGATTCAGGAAGTGGTGGCCTAATGCAACCTATTTGAAATTATTTATAATCAATTTGTTTTGACTTTCTCTTAGAGACTTTAAATAACCTATTAAATGAGCCTATCATTAAAATAAGAGCAGTAAAAGAAGATACAAAAATAAAAATCACCAAAAATATCTCATAGAGATATGTAAAGAGATCAATTAATAATAAAAAAGATTTATTAAATGTCGAAGGTAGATTTTGTAACAGCAAATTTTTATTAGGAATTAAATAATTTATATAAGCTAATAAAACACTCAAAATAAACAAAAAGAAAGATTCAGTAAATAGTCTTCTTTTAGATTTTCTTCTTAAATTTAATTTTTTTTTAAAAATATATTTATCAGTTTTAATATTCAAGTTTGGGATGTTTAAATCTGCCATAAATCAAAGCTCAAAGAAAAAATTTGAATAACTCTGAAAGAAATTAACCTATAGTATCGTGTTTGTATTTAAGATGCTAATTGCTCTTTATTCAGGGTTTATTAGATCTTTTTTTTCTATATTTTCAAAAGGACTATAAAAATAAATAAAAGAATAAGAGAATAGAATTAAGGAGCATATTGCAATAAACGGTGGAATAAAGAAATTGAAAAATTTAACTTTTTTATTTAACCCAAATCTTAATTTTTTAGGAATATCAGTAGGTATATCAGTTTTTTTTATTCTTACTTTTGGCGATTCAATTAACTGATCAAAACAATTTATGGTATCTGAAAGCAATGAATTACCAATCTTTAAAACTAAAGGCTTTACATTTGGTTTAGAGCTCTTAAGGACAATATTATGTATGTGGAGATTATCGGCTTTTATATCGATTAATTTAGACTCATATATTGGGATTTCGTTTTTGATTAAAAGATTTGAATAAATATAAAAAGCATCCATGATAGGGCCTAAATGTTCAATTTTTCCTTCAATAAGTGGTTTATCAACTATGGTTAATTTCCATTGAGAAATTATAGATATTTGATCTTTATTTTCATTATTGGAATAATCTGGCAATCCGATTATCTCGAGACTTGCAGAAGACTGATGGAATGACAATTTGTTTTGCATCATATTAAAAATCGTATAAAAAATTCTTTAACTTTTGATAACCCTGATTTGAAATGCAGAAAGATAAAATAAGCAAAGATCTTATTATAATCTCATCATTTTCAGCTTGATTTAAAAGCTTTTTCACTCTCATACTATCTATATTAAATCTCTCTTTAATCAACTCAATAAATCTTTTATTAAAATCATTCCAAATAATTGAATTATCTTCAATATCCTCTTTAGATTTCAATATCTCTCTGATATAAGGATATAAATATTTAGACATTTCAACTGTAATTCTAATTAAGGCATCGAATTCGTTGTGTTTAATATTGTTTGTAACATAAGATTTTCTCAAGGGATTATTGTTCCTTAATTTCCAAATAGTCACTTTATTTGGCAAAACATTATTTAGTTTAAGTCTATTTGATAAGGCGTAAAAGGACTGGATACCATTTAAGTCAATAGTTTCTAGTATTAATAGTAATAAATCAAGTTTCTCTATAGATTTTCTTGATACTTGATTTCCTCTAGTTAAAAAGGTAATTGGTCTTTATTAGAATATGATCAAATTATAACAGAATTATTAATCCATTTTTTGAAATAAAAATGAATATAACTTATCTAGTTCTTCAATAGTTAGCATTCCATAACTCCATAATAATATAGGTAATGAAGTGTTATTTTTTATAGATAATTTTATACCAAGTTCAATAGTAGATTCATCTAAACCTAATACATTAAATAAATAAATTATCATTTCTCTAGTTAAATAATTATTCATAAATTTTATTTAATATTTGAGTAAATGAGAGATTTAGTCATTTGATTTAGGACTATTTTTCTTGTAAAAAGAAATTTATTTAAAAGTAAAAATGAAAATTTCCTAATTGGAAATAAAAAAACGTTTCTATTAGCAAAAATTGATATCAATGAGTCAGTTATAAAAATAGTGAGGATAATATCTAGAATCCTGCTTGAAAAATAATTAAATTTAAATAAAATCAATTGCATTTTAGTAATAGCATTATTTTTATTAAAAAGATCATAAATAGTATTGACGTCTCTCCAACAAGTATTTAGACCCTGACCTCCAACAGGATGGAATGTATGAAATGCATCTCCAACAAAAACTAATTTTTTAAAATTTAAAACTGGTAAATTTAAGGATAATGAAACAGGAAAAATATTAAATTCGCCTATTATTTGGTCCAACTTAAATTCATCTGGCAAGATTGTTGATAAATTATCCATTAAAAAATTCTTGTCAGAATTTAACCTTTCGATTGCCTTTAATGTACTGGAAGTCCAAATTACTTGATATAAATTTTTTTCTAAAGGTAATAATGCAAGTGGGCCTTCATTTCTAAAAATTTCATAAGCACGCTTTTCACAATGACCTCTCAGAGAAACTTTAAAAGTTAAACAAGACTGACTATAAGATTTTTTTATATCAACAAAATCTAAGATTTTTTTATCAAGTGAGTTTGCTCCTGTTGAAAAGAATTGATAATCAAATAATATTTTTTTCCGTAACAATCTCTGTGGTGTCATAAAAATAATATTTTCATAATTATCAATTTCTTGAAAAAATACGTTCATGAGATCCGAATGTTTAACAACCCAACCAATATTTTCAGCAGAACTTATATCATCATCTAAGTCAGAAGTTGATAAATTGGTAAAAGCAGAAGTTACAGTATCTGAAATTGAAAGGGTATCAAAGCCAAATAAAAATGGTTCTAATTTTTCCCAAAGTTTGAATTTAGATAAGATTTTTCTTGTTGAGTGAGTAATTGCATAAGTTTTATCTTTATCAATTAATCTATCTTTTGTTAATAAATCAGTTAAAAAAATATTGCAATCAAATTTTGAAAGTGCAATTGAAAGTAATAAACCTGTGGGACCTGATCCAACAATTTTAAAATTGAATTTATTTTTCATCAGATTATATAAGCATCAACTATCTATTCAAATAAATATAGCAAATTTCCTCAAATGCTGGTCTTAATAAATAGGGGTACTCACCAACCCATAAGTTGATTTCAGGAAGCCAAGCATCAGTCAAATAAAAATCTCTGTCAAAATTACGGTTATCAGAAGTTATTAAACATCTAATACTCGAACCCACCCTAATTTGACTGTGTTTATTTTCCATAGGAAAACTTAATTTTTCCAAATAACCATCTTCATCTTCTAATTCAAGTACTAACCAAGTCCTTTTTTTTTCTATGACTTCTAATCGACCTTGTTTATTAGATTGTTCTCTTGAACTTTCAATCTTTTCTGTTTTGTAGATATCTGATATGTAGCCATCAAATATAGAAAAAAATTTATATTTTCTTAATTGCAAATTTTTTCTACTTGATTCAAGAATTGGGCCCCAGATGATATACAAAAAGAAACCTACACATAGGAATAACCAAAAATTATTAGTTTGATCTCCAGTCGAACTAATAATTAATGAAATAAATCCACCAATTGAAGAAACTATTACTCTTTGAAGTATTTTTCTCGGATTTCCCAACGCGTATTTAAATTGACTTCCTGTACCAACTGCAGGAATAAGTTTTGAAATTTGACTTGAATTAATTGGAATTAACATTTTAAAAAATCAATTTTTCAAGTCCGTAAACTAAAGTTTCATAATTACCAATTTTTTTAATAGCCTGCAAAACTCCTGGCATATATGCCTTTCTATCAATAGTGTCATGCTTAATTGTATAAGTTTCACCTGGAGATCCCATAATTACTAACTGATGAGCGAGTAATCCTGGTAATCGTACAGAATGTATATTAATTCCTGAATCTCTGAGCCCACCACGTACACCTTTCAATGACTCAGACTCTTTTACTGAATTCTGATTAAATTTCTTTGGATATTCTTCAATCATTTCTGCTGTTTTTATACACGTCCCACTAGGAGAATCAGCTTTTTGATTATGATGCATCTCTATTAATTCAATATTGTCATAAAACCTTGCAGCTACTGATGCTGCCTGTTGAAGAAGAACCATTCCTACTGAAAAATTAGGAATTATTGCACAACCAACCGATGCTTTCTGAGCAAAAACAGACAAATCTTGTATTTGCGAAGGGCTTAGACCTGTAGTTCCTACTACTGGTGATACACCATATGCGATAGCTGATCTAGTATTTTCATATACAGAATCAGGATGAGTAAAATCAACCAGCACAGGTTTGATATTTTCATTTCTATAATTTTGACTAACAGAACATAAAGTTCCTTCAAAATCATTTGAAACAAAAACATCACAATTTTTTACCTTCAATAATTCAGAAATATTTGAGCCATTGTTCTTTTCATTTATGTCGATTGCTGCAACAAGTTCACAATCTTCAGAATTTAATACAGTGTTAACAACTTCGCTACCCATTCTGCCTAAAGCTCCGGATACTAGTACTGGTATAGGTTTTTTCGAATTTTCAATCATTTTTTTAAAAATTTTTTTTTTAAAGGTTGTTACACGCTATTTATATTGCACACAATAACGTCTTTTCATTCGTAGGCTGGTAGAAATACTTAAAGAAAATCAATGTTTACGCAGGTCCGCTCAGCAAACCGCAGAGTATCTCCTGTTGAGGATAACAAACACAAAGTTGTAATAAAAGCTGTTTATGTTGTCCTTGAGCCACAATACCAAAATTCCTTAACGGAAGCTGCAAAGTCAATAAATAAGATGAATGGGCCAATAGGTATAGACCTTAGCGGCTATCTTATCGAAGAACTTAGGAATGATAGTAATTTTGAAGATTTTAAAGAAGATATAGCTAATGCAGATATATTCGTTGCTTCTCTAATTTTTATTGAAGACCTTGCCCAAAAAGTTGTTGATGCAGTATCTCCATTTAAAGACAAACTTAAAGCTTCAATTGTTTTCCCCTCCATGCCAGAGGTAATGAGATTAAACAAGCTAGGTTCATTTAGTATGGCCCAACTTGGTCAATCTAAAACTATAATTGGAGATTTAATAAAAAAGAAAAAAGAATCTGATGGAGCAAGTTTCCAAGATTCAATGTTGAAGTTATTAAATACACTACCTTCAATACTTAAATATTTACCAGTAGAAAAAGCCCAAGATGCTAGAACATTTATTCTGAGTTTTCAGTACTGGTTAGGTGGTACTACTGAGAACTTAAAAAACTTCTTGTTAATGATTTCTGAAAAGTACGCTGTTTCTGAGATCATAAAAGATCAAATAGATGAATTCAAAATTCAAGACCCTGAAACATTCCCAGATTTGGGAATTTGGCATCCTCTTGCTCCTTGTATGTTTGAAAGTCTTAAAGAATATCAAAATTGGGAAAATAACAGGAAAGATATAAATCCTAAAGATGACAAAACTCCAACAATAGGCTTAGTGCTTCAGAGGAGTCATATCGTTACTGGAGATGATGCTCATTACGTTGCTGTTATTCAAGAGTTGGAATACAGAGGTGCGAGAGTACTACCTATCTTCTGTGGAGGTCTAGATTTTTCTAAACCAGTTAATGAATTTTATTATGATTCCATAAATAAGGATCAACCTATAGTAGATGGAGTTGTATCTCTAACAGGATTTGCATTAGTTGGTGGGCCAGCAAGACAAGATCATCCTAAAGCCATTGAAGCACTAAAAAAGTTAAACAGACCCTATATGGTTGCACTTCCATTAGTCTTCCAAACCACACAAGAATGGGAAGATAGTGATCTAGGTTTACACCCTGTTCAAGTAGCACTTCAGATTGCAATTCCAGAGCTTGATGGTGCTATTGAACCAATCATTCTCTCAGGTCGTGATGATGCTACAGGTAAGGCGCATACCCTTCAAGATCGAGTTGATGTAATAGCTGAAAGAGCAATAAAATGGTCAACTTTAAGAGTTAAACAAAGAAAGGATAAAAAATTAGCCATCACAGTTTTTAGTTTTCCACCAGACAAAGGAAATGTTGGTACTGCAGCATACTTAAATGTTTTTGGTTCAATTTATAGAGTTCTTCTTGAAATGAAATCGAAAGGATACCAAATAGATGAACTTCCAAGTAATTCAAAAGAATTAATGGAAAAAGTAATTAACAACCCTGAAGCGATGGATGGCTCTCCAGAGTTAAATATTGCTCATAAGATGTCAGTAAAAGAATACGAAGAGTTCACACCTTATTCACAAAGACTTGAAGAAAATTGGGGTAAACCTCCTGGGAACCTTAATAGTGACGGACAAAACCTTCTTATCTATGGAAAACATTTTGGAAATGTATTTATAGGAGTACAACCTACATTCGGTTATGAAGGTGATCCCATGAGATTGCTCTATTCAAGAAGTGCTAGTCCTCACCATGGTTTTGCTGCTTATTATACGTATGTAGAAAAAATCTGGGGGGCTGATGCTGTTCTTCATTTTGGGACTCACGGCTCACTTGAATTTATGCCTGGGAAGCAGATGGGCATGAGTGAAACTTGCTATCCGGATTCTCTCATTGGATCATTGCCTAATTTGTATTACTATGCTGCGAATAATCCATCTGAAGCAACAATTGCGAAGAGAAGAGGGTATGCTTCAACTATTAGTTATTTGACTCCTCCAGCAGAAAATGCAGGACTCTACAAAGGACTTAAAGAACTAAGTGAACTTGTTGGTTCTTATCAACAATTAAGAGAAAATAGTAGGGGTATTCAAATTGTTAATGCAATAGTTGAGACTTCTAAACAATGTAACCTTGACAAAGATGTAGAACTTCCTTCAAAAGACGTAGAACAACTTTCAATAGATGAAAGAGATTTATTTGTTGGGAATGTCTACAAACAGTTGATGGAAATTGAAAGTAGATTATTACCTTGCGGTCTTCATACTATTGGAGAAGCTCCAACAGCAGAAGAAGCTGTTGCAACACTTGTAAATATTGCATCTTTAGAGAGAGAACAAGAAGGATTAAGATCTCTTCCTGGATTACTCGCAGAATCCATCGGTCTAACTATTGAACAAATTTATGATGGTAATAATAAAGGTGAACTTAAATTTGTAGAGTTAAATGAAAAAATCATAAAGACGGCAAGAGAGTCGATTTTTGCGATGGTCAACTCTTTAAAAATTGTTGATGGCAGAGTTTATTTAGAAAAATCACTTCTTTCCAAACTTTTCGATTTACTTAAAGTTTTTGGTCTAAATCTACCTACCCCTTGGCTAAGAGTCTGCAGATTAAATGGATTTGATCAAGTTAATCAGAAGGAATTAAATAAATTATTTGATTACTTACTGTTCTGTCTGGAACAGGTCTGCGCAGACAAAGAAATGGATAGCCTCATTAAAGCACTAGATGGAAATTATGTTTTACCTGGACCAGGTGGAGATCCCATAAGAAATCCAGGCGTTTTGCCAAGTGGTAAAAATATCCATGCACTTGATCCTCAATCAATCCCAACGACAGCAGCAGTAGCAGCAGCGAAGTCTGTTGTTGACAAATTAATCGAAAGGCAAAAAGAAGAGCAGGGAACTTGGCCTGAAACAATAGCTTGTGTTTTATGGGGTACTGATAACATCAAAACCTACGGAGAATCACTGGCACAAATCTTATGGTTTGTTGGGGTAAAACCAAAACCAGATTCTGTTGGAAGAATTAACAAACTAGAATTAATCCCTTTAGAAGAATTAGGTAGGCCAAGAATAGATGTAGTAGTTAACTGTTCAGGAGTATTTAGAGATCTATTTATCAATCAAATGGCATTAATTGATCAGGCAGTCAAATTAGCAGCTGAAGCTGATGAACCATTGGAATCTAATTTTGTAAGGAAACATTCACTAGAACAAGCAGAAAAAGAAGGTACTTCTATTAGAGAAGCTTCAGCGAGAGTTTTCTCTAATGCAAGTGGAAGTTACAGTTCAAATGTTAATTTAGCCGTAGAAAATTCAACTTGGGAGGAAGAAAATGAATTACAAGAAATGTATTTATCTCGCAAAACCTATGCTTTTAATGCCGATAATCCAGGTGAGATGAATCAAAAAAGAGAGGTATTTGAGTCAGTAATGAAAACAGCAGATGTTACATTTCAAAACCTTGATTCTTCAGAGATTTCATTAACAGATGTAAGTCATTATTTTGATTCGGATCCAACAAAATTGATCAAGACATTAAGAGATGATGGGAAAGAACCAAGTAGCTATATAGCGGATACAACCACTTCTAATGCGCAAGTCAGAACACTTGGAGAAACTATCAGATTAGACTCAAGAACAAAACTTTTAAATCCTAAGTGGTATGAAGGTATGCTCAAATCTGGCTACGAAGGAGTTAGAGAACTTTCTAACAGACTTAATTACACTCTTGGTTGGAGTGCGACAAGTGGTCAAGTAGATAATTTTGTATATGAAGAAACTAATGAAACATTTATAAATGACGAAGAAATGAGGAAAAGATTAATGGATCTCAATCCTAATAGCTTTAGAAGAATTGTTGGAACATTGCTAGAAGTCAATGGTAGGGGATATTGGGAAACTTCAGATGAGAATATAGAACAGTTGAAAGAACTATACCAAGAGGTAGAAGATAAAATCGAAGGAGTTAAAGAATAACTAATTTATTTTCTGTAAATCTTATCAGCTACTTTCAGGATTTGATAATTTAGTTTGACGTTGTGAACTCTCACAATGTCAATATTAAATTGAGAACAAAGACAACTTATTGCAAGTGTTCCTATATCCCTTTCTTTTGGATTTTTCTCATTCAAAATTTCTCCTATAAATCTCTTCCTAGATGCACCTATCAAAATTGGCAAATTCCATTTTTTAAATGCATCTAAGTTTCTCAAGATTTCCAAATTATGAATGATATCCTTTGAAAAACCAATTCCAGGATCCACAATTATATTTCTTTCAGATATATTTTTTTCTAAAGCATTCTTTATTAAATTATCAAGCGAACACTTAACATCACTCAATACATTCTGGTAATTAGTGAGTTGATTCATATTTTGACTATTACCACGACTATGAGTTATGACGAATGGACAGTTGAATTTTGATACAACATCCAAAATTTTTATATCTCTTCTTCCACCTGTGACATCATTTATCCAATTAGCACCATTTAAAAGAGCTTCGTAAGCCACTTCAGAATTAAAAGTATCAATAGAAATTAAAACATCTGGAAATTCCGATTTTATTAATTTTAGATATGGGATTAATCTTTTTATTTCTATACTAGATCCAACTTCTTCAGCTCCTGGTCTCGTACTTTGTGCACCAAGATCAATAACATCAACTCCATTGCTTAAAAAATGATTAACTTGATCTAAAACTTTTTCTGAAGAATTTAATACCCCACCATCACTAAATGAATCAGGAGTTAAATTGATAACTCCCATGATTGAAGTTTTTTGGCCCCACCCTTTTGGCCATGGATTTTTCTTATTGATAATTTGCAATTCTCGCGAAATTATTCGGATCTAATGAAGCCCCTCCAACTAACACACCATCTATATCACTCATTGACATGATTTCGTCAATATTATTAGGTTTAACAGATCCTCCATATTGAATAATTACATCATCAAAACCTATTAATTTTCGAATCAAACAACATATCTTATTAGCGTCTTCTGCCTCACATGTTTTACCAGTGCCAATAGCCCATATTGGTTCATAGGCGACAATTAAATTAGATGGATCTGTATTTTCTAATCCCTGTTCAACCTGTCTAGTAATAACTCTATCAGCTTCTCCTCTCTCTCTTTGTTCTAATGTTTCTCCTACACAAACTATTGGAGTAAGTCCACTAGATTGAGCAAAAACCGCTCTTTTATTAATTTGTTCATCACTTTCGCTAAAATATTTCCTTGGTTCACTATGTCCAACGATTGCATATGAGACACCATGTTCAAGAAGCATTTTTGGAGATATTTCTGCAGTAAATGCTCCTTGATCTTCCCAATGAATATTTTGACTAGAGATACCTATATAATCAAAATCAGAATGATCAGAAAAGGTTGAAATAGCTGTAAAAGGTGGAGCAATAACAACTTTACGATCGTCTTTTATGTTTTTTATTAAAGGAATAAACTCTTCTAGATAGGATTTAGCTTCGGCACAAGTCATGTGCATTTTCCAATTACCAGCAATTACAGATTTTCTCAAAATACTATCTCCAAGAAAAATATACTAATACAAAGTGAGGTGAATAAGCTAACTATTCAAAAATTAATTCATTTTTTAGAAATATTACTTTGTCTCCCTTGTTTAACTTCCTTCCTCTCTTAGTCTCAATTACACCATTAACCTTAACAGAACCTGATTTAATAAAAATTTTTGCTTCGCCACCAGAAGATACCAAATTTTTCCATTTTAAGAATTGATCCAATTTCATTGTTTTTTATACCCAAAGATATTGATAAAGTAGGATAAACAATTAAATATATAATATTTTGAGACTAATACCACCAGTCAGCCCATATTTAAATAGATTTATCAAAGGTTTTGTATGCATGCTCATTTACGTAGCTTGTTGGCCTTTATTAGCTTATTTAGCTGGAAACTTAATCCCAGCAATTGGATCAGGTGATCTCTCAAAAGTTTCTAGCATAATAATTAATTCTTTATTTGTTTTTTTAGTTCAGAAAACTGCTCAATTTGGACAGGATGTATTCATAGCAAAACCATCTTTAGAAATTAGTGAAGTGATGAGAGGAAATTTATTTAGCAGAATACAAAAAATAAAGATGAATTCAGTTGAAAATATTTCAGCCGGAGACATCACATATAGACTTACAGAAGATGCAGACAGGGTAAGCGAAGTTATTTATAAAACAGCTCAAGATACTATTCCATGCACTTTACAGTTGTTAGCGGTAATAATTTATATGATTTATTTAGACTGGTCACTAACAGTATCAACTTTTGTTTTAGCACCATTGATTATTGTTTCAGTTAACAGTTTTGGAAGAAAAGTTTTATTAGCATCCGAAAAAAGTCAAGAATCAACAAGTAATTTAGCAGGTTTGATAGGAGAATCTATAAATGGAATGTCCACGATAAGAGCTTTTGCTGCAGAGAATTGGATTATAAAAAGATTTTATAAAAAATTAAGTACAAATAAAAAAGCAAAATATAAAACATTAAAACTACTTGCATTTCAACATCCAGTTGTAGGGTTTGTTGAAGCATTTGGAATATTAGCAATATTAGGTTTAGGAGCCGCAAGAATCAATCTAGGCCTTTTAACAAGCGAAGAATTTAGTAGTTTTTTTGCAGCAATATTAATGCTTATTGATCCAATAAGCCATATAAGTACAAATTTCAATGACTATAAACAGTCAGAAGCCTCAATAAAAAGGTTGAAAAAAATAAATCAAGAACCTGTCGAAGATGATAAAGAAAATTTGCAAAGGATAGCCAATTTTGAAGGCAAAATAAGTTTCAATAAAGTAAATTTCGCTTACAAAAAAGATAATCAAGTACTTAAAAATATCAATTTAGAAATTAAAAGAGGGGAAGTCACAGCATTTGTTGGAGCTTCTGGAGCTGGTAAAAGTACAATGTTGGCTTTGATATTAAAGTTTATAACTCCAAATAATGGAGACATTTTTATAGATGATAAAAATCTCAAAATATTAAATACAAAAGATATTAGAAAAAACATTGCATTAGTACAACAACAGCCTTTTTTGTTTTCAGGCACAATTATTGATGTAATAAGAATGGGCAGAAATTTCACCAAAGAAGAAGTTATAGAATCAGCAAGAAAAGCAAATGCTCACAACTTTATTCAAAAGCTTCCTGAGAAATATGAAACTGAAATAAGTGAAAGAGGATCAAATTTCTCAGGTGGTCAGATCCAGAGGATAGCGATTGCAAGAGCAATACTTGGGAACCCATCAATTCTCTTATTAGATGAGGCCACAAGTGCGTTAGATGCAGAATCAGAATCTGAAGTACAAAAAGGACTTAATAGAGCTATGAAAGATAGAACAGTTATTGTGATTGCTCATAGATTAGCCACTACTCAAGAAGCCAATAAAATAGTTGTTTTCGATAAAGGTGAAATTATTGAAGTAGGGAAACACATTGATTTAATAAATAAACCTGGAATTTATAAAGAATTATGTGAAAAACAATTGATTAAAAAATTATAGTTCTATTTTATGTATTAAAAAAGTAAATCAATGAGCGAAAACACAAATGACTCTGCAAATCCAGTTTTAACCTTTGAAGGCAAAAAATATTTCATAAATGAACTTTCTAATGAAATAAAAGAATCTATAAAAGTACTACAAATAGCTGAGACACAACTTAAGATGCATCAAGATACTCTCAAATTACTTTCAATTAGTCGAAACTCTTTAGTAAATCAATTAAGAGAAAAACTAAAAAACCAAGAATAAAATTTTAATAATTATGGATTTCCTGCAAAGAGTAAGTATTAATTTTATTGCATTGCAAAGCTTTGATTGCCTTAATGGCTGCCTTCGCTCCAGGAATAGTTGTAAAAGTTGCAATATTATATTCTAAAGCAGCTCGTCTTAAATAAGCATCATCATGAAGAGCAAGTGAGCCAATTGGAGTATTAATTATTAATTGAACAAGTCCCGAACGAATAAGGTCCTCAATATTTGGTCTTCCTTCATGAACTTTTAGCACTTCTTCAACTTGAATTCCTAAATTCACCAAATATGAAGCTGTACCTTTTGTTGCAATTAATTTAAATCCTAAATTCAACAATTCTCTAGCAACTTCCTCAAGATTTTTTTTATCTAAATCATTTGTAGATAAAAAAGCAACTCCTTCTGAAGGGACACCATTACCTGCTGCCAATTCCGACTTGGCATAAGCAATTCCAAAATCTTTAGCTAAACCCATTACTTCGCCTGTAGATCTCATTTCAGGGCCAAGTAATGTATCAGACCCAGGAAATCTTTTAAAAGGTAAAACGGCCTCTTTTACTGCTTGATATTTTGGAGAAAATTCTTCTGTAAAATTTAGATCTTCTAATGTAAAACCTTGCATTAATTGAGTAGCTAATTTTGCAACTGGTTTACCTATTGCTTTTGAAACAAATGGAACTGTCCTAGATGCTCTTGGATTTGCTTCGAGAATAAACAATTTATTTTCTTTATTATTTGTATTTATTACTGCAAATTGCAAATTAATTAAACCAATAACATTTAATCTTTGTGCAATTAATTTAGTCCAGTTCCTGACATTTTCTATGGTGGATCTTGAAAGAGAAATGGATGGTAAGCAACAAGCTGAATCTCCTGAATGAATTCCTGCAGGTTCCACATGTTCCATTAAACCAGCAATTACAACCGAACCCTCTGAATCGCATAAAGCATCAACATCTATCTCAATTGCATTATTCAAATATTGATCAAGAAGGATTGGATGATCAGGTGATACCTTAACTGCTTCAGAAATGTATCTCGATAATTCATTCTCATCTTTAACAATTTCCATTGCCCTTCCACCTAAAACATAAGAAGGTCTTACAACCAAGGGAAATCCAATATTTTTTGCTACTATTTCTGCTTCATTTTGATTACGTGCAATACCGTTTAAAGGTTGTCTAATACTTAATTCTTCAAGAATTTTTGTAAATTCCTCTCTATCTTCTGCTAAATCGATAGATATTGGAGAAGTCCCAAGAATTTTTGATCCAGTTCTGATCCCATCATTAGATTTAAGCCATTCAAATAAAGGTAATGATAATTTTAGCGGAGTTTGACCTCCAAATTGAACAATCAAACCATAAGGATTTTCAGCTTCTATTATGTTAAGCACATCCTCCAAAGTTACAGGCTCAAAATATAAAATATCGCTAGTATCATAATCTGTTGATACAGTTTCAGGATTACTATTAACCATTATTGTTTTATAACCATTTGTAGAAGCTTGATATGATGCATGACAACAACAGTAATCAAATTCTATTCCCTGTCCAATTCTGTTAGGACCTCCTCCTAAAATCATAATTTTTTTTGATTTACTATTTTCTGAAATCTCGCTATCAAAAATTTGAGAATTAAAATTAACGTAAGATTCTTCGTAAGTTGAATAATGATAGGGAGTTGAGGATGAGAATTCTGCTGAACAAGTGTCAACAGTTTTATAAATTGGAATTATATTAAGTTTTTTTCTATATCTTCTTACTTCAAAAAACTCAGAATTAGTTAACTTTGCTATCTGTTGATCTGAAAAGCCTAATTGTTTAGCATGTAACATCAAATCCCTATCTAGAGTGTAAAGTTCCTTATCTTTCAAAAAATCATTTTCAAAATTAAAGATATTACGTAATTTTCCGATAAACCATAAATCTATATTTGTAACTTCTTGAATATAATTATCAGTTTTCCCAAGCTGCATAGCTTTTTTAATTAGGAGAATTCTTTCAGAGGTAGGGTTTCTTAAACTATTTTTAATTTGACTCTCATCTTTAAATTCATCCTGTGAATCACATTCCCATCCAAAAACACCTACTTCTAATGACCTTAATGCTTTCTGAAATGATTCTTCAAAAGAACGACCTATTGCCATTGACTCACCAACAGATTTCATAGCAGTGCTTAAAGTATTAGATGAGCCTTTAAACTTTTCAAAAGCAAATCTTGGGATCTTAGTAACTACATAATCAATTGATGGCTCAAAACATGCAGGTGTTTTTTTTGTAATGTCATTAATAATCTCATCAAGTGTATAGCCAACAGATAATAAAGCTGCAATCTTAGCTATGGGGAATCCAGTTGCTTTACTTGCCAAGGCAGAGGATCTACTTACACGAGGATTCATTTCTATAACAATTACTTCTCCATTAGATGGATTTATTGCAAATTGAATATTACTCCCTCCTGTTTCAACTCCCACCTCTCTAATAATCTTCAATGACAAATCCCGCAATCTCTGATACTCCTTATCTGTTAAGGTCTGTGCAGGAGCTACAGTAATCGAATCTCCAGTATGGACACCCATTGGGTCTAAATTTTCAATACTGCAAACTATTACCACATTGTCAGCAGTATCTCTCATTACCTCTAGTTCATACTCCTTCCATCCAATGAGTGATTTTTCAATTAATATTTGGTTACTTGGACTTTCCTCTAAACCTGATTTACAAAACTCGACAAATTCTTCAAGGTTAAAAGCAATTCCACCCCCTACTCCACCTAAAGTAAAAGCAGGCCTTATTATAAGAGGATAGGAACTAATCTTTTTTGATACCTCGATAGCTTCATCCAGGTTAGATGCAATACCAGATGGACAAACATTTACATTTATTTTCTCCATCGATTCTTTAAATAATTTCCTATCTTCAGCTTTATTAATAGCTCTTAAATCAGCTCCAATTAATTCAATATTATTTTGTTTTAAAAAATCTGACTCTGATAATTTAACCGCAAGATTCAAAGCGGTTTGACCTCCCATAGTGGGAAGAATCGCATCAGGTTTTTCTCTTAGAATGATCTGAGAAACTATTTCAGGAGTCAATGGCTCAATATATGTTTTGCTTGCGATATCAGGATCAGTCATTATTGATGCTGGATTTGAATTTATCAAGACAATTTCATAACCAGCATTTCTTAATGCTTTGCAAGCTTGAGTACCAGAGTAATCAAATTCGCATGCTTGACCTATAACTATCGGTCCAGACCCTAGAATAAGAATTTTTTTAAGATCACCTCTTTGAGGCATAATTTAAACTTTCATTTATCTCATGCTACTTATAAATCATCAGATGTTAATCAAGTTACTTGAAAAGCAACATTTGTTTCTATAGTATTGAAAGAAATTAATTTTTTATGAGCGAACTTCAGCGACTTAAAAGTTTGTTGCCTCCAGAGAATGAAAGTTGGGTATTTGTTGAAGCTGCTGCGGCTATAGATCCACCTTTAATAACACTCGAGGAAATCGGTCGTGACGAAGTAGAAATTCAAATAGATTTAGATGAATGGGATAACTTTGCTATTGACCATAGAAATTTATTATTTTGGCACGAGGTTGGAAAAATCCAAAATGACACAATACCCAGAGATGGATGGGAAATGGCAGCTCTTGCCATAGGACTTGGAGGGGCGATTGGAGAGTTGTGGGTACAAGATGGGTTACTTTTATTACTTGCTCTTGGTTTATCTAGTTTTGCAGGATATAGATTATATTTAAAAAATAATTCTGAAAAAAAGCTTCAAGATGCTATTTTTGCAGATGAAAGAGCTATAGATCTTGCTTGTAGATTTGGATACAGCATTCCAAATGCTTATAAAAGTCTTGGAGGAGCATTAAAGGAGTTAATAGAGAAGACACGAAAAAAGAAAAAAAGAAGTTTCTTTGAAGATAGATTAGATGCCTTAAGAAAAAGTGCAGAAAAAGCAAGATCAGAATTATCTCAGCAAGAAGGCTCAGAAAAATCAGTTTCAAGTGAAAATGTTTATGGACAATAAAAGTTTGGTTTTAATAGCAGCCAAAGCATGTGATGAAAAAAAAGCAAGAGATATAAAACTTATAAAAATTGACAAAGTATCATTTATAAGTGAGTGGATTTTAATTGCAGAAGGATTATCTGATGTACAGGTTAGATCTATAACTAACTCTGTAGAGGGTGAGCTTAGAGAAAAGGCTAAAGTTGAACCTATACGAAAAGAAGGGATAAACGAAGCCAAATGGGCTTTACTCGATTATGGTGATTTGATAGTGAATATTTTTCAACCAGAGATAAGAAAATATTATGACCTTGAATCATTCTGGAGTAATGGAGATAATCTTTTATTTCCATAATTTTATTTTATGAATCAATCTAAATGTCCTGTCCCTAAAGAGCAGCAACCCACAAATGAATTCATAGAATTATCAAAATCAAAGATTTTTTCTTGGCCAAAAACAAAAAAGTCACTAATTCTTATATTGATAAAGTTCTGGGTAGGAGCTTTTGTTCTATTTCTTATTATTTCTTCAGGTAGTGTATATTTCAAAACATCCCTTTTAAAATATATTCTATTAAGCTTTTTTAGCAGCTTATCAATACCTCTTTTAATTTCAATAAGGTTATATCTAGGTTGGAATCATATATTTAATAGATTAATATCTGAAAAAGTCGAATATGAGGAGTCCGGTTGGTATGACGGTCAAGTATGGGAAAAGCCATTAGTTTTAAAAGAGAAAGAATCTCTTATTGCCTCAATTGAAGTAAAACCTATTTTAAAAAATTTAATTCAAATTTTTTCTATTATTTCAGTATTAGCATTGTCTGGTATTTTGATTTTTCAATATAACAATTTCTAAATGAGTTCTAATTTCAAAAACCTTTATACTTCAAACAATCCTCCCTTACAAGCAACCTTAATGAGAGGATCGAATATTGAGTCGATCCACAAGATTCATGCTGTTATTACTGATAATAAAGGGAGGGTTTTAATGTGCGCAGGAAATCCAGAATATAAAAGTTTCATAAGGTCAGCACTAAAACCTTTTCAAGCAATACCTTTTGTTAGTAGTGGGGCTGCATCAAAAATCAATAATGAATCAAAATCAATTGCTTTAGCATGCGGGTCACATAGTGGATCAAAACTTCATTCAAGGGAAGCATTCAAAATTTTATGGGAATATGACATTGACATTAATAATCTTAAATGTCCAAAATCAAAGACAAGTCCGTTAGAACATAATTGTTCTGGTAAACATGCTGCTTTTTTAGCTACATGCAAAAAAATGAATTGGCCATTAGATAGTTACCTAAAGGGGGATCATCCTCTTCAAATTGAAATATTCAGAATTGTTTCTGAATTACTAGAAATCCCTTCATCTGAAATAAACGCAGAACGTGATGATTGTGGTGCACCTACTCTTTATCTAAAACTATTAGAAATGTCGAGGTTATATTCACTTCTGAGCAGTTCCGAAAATGCTGAATTAGAACAAATCAGTAGAGCTATGGCAATAAACCCATTAATGATAAGTGATAACAATAAATTTGATACAGAAATAATTAAAGCTTCACATGGGAACGTTATAGGTAAAGGTGGAGCCGAGGGAATACAGTGTCTATGTAAAGTAAATGAAGGGATAGGCTTAGCTTTAAAAGTAGAAGACGGATCAAAAAGAGCAAAGCATGCTGTTAGTCTCCACTTGCTCAAACAGTTAGAGTGGATATCTGACTTAAGAATTCAAGACATCGAAGAAAAAGTGTTTAATTTTCCAGAAGGAGTGCGACTTGAAGTTAAAGGTAAAGTAAAATTCCAAGAATCCTAAAAAACAGAAAAAATAACCCATTCAGATGTATGCTATGTATATGACGCGGGGTAGAGCAGTCTGGTAGCTCGTCGGGCTCATAACCCGAAGGTCGGAAGTTCAAATCTCCCCCCCGCCACCATTTAGACGCAGCTTCACAGCTGCTTTTTTAGTATTTGCAATAGTTATGGCAATCATAAAATATAATATAAATAAAGGGTTTTTATATCTTACAGAAAATAGCCTATTAGAAATTATTTGAAATCCTTTTGAATTGAGAATTTAAAGTCAATTCTAACTAATAGACCAATAATGATAAAAAATATTCCAATGTATGAGTTCAAAGATAGATCCAAAATATTCTATTTAATACTCTAATTAAAGTTTATCTTATAAATCATTTCTATTGAATGTACTAAATAACAATTAATTTAAACAAATCTGAATGTTGGCCATTTTCATCTTGAATAATTAATTTAATAAAGTAAAGTTAAATCTATCTATTTTGGAAATTATATGCAGAATTTGCTTCAGCGGGATTTAGGTTCAAACTTGTTATCAATAGCTATCATATTAGGTTGGTTAGGTCTGTTTTTTGTATTTCTGAGAGTATTAACAATTTCGATAAAAAGAATCCTCGAAGCAGTTTTCAAAAATCGTAATTATTGAAATAAATGAATAATTCTGAATTAATCGCATAAATCCTTTATCACTAGGTATAATAACCTAAAAAAATGTCAATTTTAGATAAGGTTAAGATAGGAAATTTTGTTCAAGTTAATTTAGAACTATCTGGTGATAGACTTACCAAAGAAACTATTGATGCAATAAATGTTTCTTCATTGGGTAAGATAAGTGACTTCAGAATAACTGATGGTAAAGGCATTGGAGTCGTCTTGCAATTATCTAATGGAAAAGAGCAATGGTTTTTTGAGGATGAAATTAATCTCCTCGACGAAAATGGTAATGTAGTAAAAAAAAATAATGATAATAAAAAGGATAGTAATTTTATATTTGATTTTTTAAAAGGATTAAATTATGAAAATAAAAATAAGGTAAGCGAGCTGCTTAATCCAATTAACTTTTTTATCTGGTTGGCTGTTTCGTTTAAAGATATTTTTTAATTCGTTAAAAAATTTTCTAAAATAAAAGAAATATAATAATTTTTTTAAATATAAATTTCAATAATTAAAAATTTAAATGGTACAAAATATTATCGATGTTAGAAATTTATCTAAGTCATTTGATATCTCTTCTAAAGAACCAGGTTTAAAAGGAACTATTAAACATTTTTTTAGAAGACAAACTAAAAGTTTAAAAGTTATAAAAGATATAAGTTTTGAAATTAAAGAAGGTGAAATAGTAGGTTTTCTAGGTGCTAATGGAGCAGGGAAAACAACAATATTAAAAATGCTCTGTGGCTTAATTTATCCAAGTGAAGGATCTATTTTGGTTTCAGGCCACTTACCTTTCAGGAGAAAAGAAAATTTCCTGAAGAATATCACCTTAATAATGGGGCAAAAGCAACAACTTATTTGGGATCTTCCACCAATTGAATCATTCTATTTGAATGCATCAATATATGACTTAGATAAGTTCGAGGCAAAAAAGAGAATAAAAAAACTTTCGGAAATGCTTGAAATTGATGAGGAGCTATTCATACCTGTTAGAAAACTTTCACTAGGTCAACGTATGAAATCAGAATTACTAGCAGCTTTGATACATGAACCAAATATTCTATTTTTAGACGAGCCGACACTCGGATTAGATATTAATGCACAGAGAAATTTAAGAAAATTCCTTCAAAGATATAATAAAAAAACTAATGCAACGATATGCCTAACCAGTCATTATATGAAAGATATTACATCTCTATGCAAGAGGGTTATATGTGTGCACGAAGGGGCAATATCGTATGATGGGGAACTTGACCTGTTATTAAAAAAACTTTCTCCTGTTAAAGAAATATTAATAGTATGCCGATCAGAAGAGGATGCAATTAAATTAGAAAATTCCGGTTTTACTGTTAAAAATAAAATAAAGAATGAAATTACTATAAAAATTGAAAACAACTCTATTACCTCTTCACTAAAAACTATCCTAAATAATTTTGACATTGAAGACCTTTTTATAAATGAACCACCCATAGATGAAGTCATTGGGAAGGTATTAATCAAAAAAGATTATGATATCTAATAAAATTAACCGCAAAATATTCACCTTATTAAAAGTCCAATATTCAAACATGTTGGAATATAGGGTAGAAATTGCATTATGGGCAATTTCAGGGATTATTCCTTTTTTCATGTTAAACATTTGGACAAACAATAATCTAAATGAATCAATAAACATTAGTGATGTATTGCTTTCTAGGTATTTCTTATCTGCTTTTTTTGTAAGACAGTTTTCTGTAGTTTGGGTTGTATTTAGTTTTGAAGAGGATTCTCTTATGGGGAAGGTATCTCCGTATTTAATACAACCTTTAAATCCATTTTTCAGATATTTTGCACAACATCTTGCTGAACAAATAACAAGATTTCCTTTCGCACTAATAATCGCATTTTTCTTTTTTATTTTTAATACAGAAAGTATATGGATACCAAATTTAGGTATCTTACTCTTATCCATAGTATCTACTTTCTTATCCTTCTTAATTCAATTTTTAATTCAGTCAATAGTTGCATGTCTATGTTTCTGGACAGAGAAAGCATCATCGATAGAAAGATTGTTATTTATTCCAACTTTATTTCTCTCAGGTCTTTTAGCACCAGTAGTTTCATTTCCCAAATATGTTAAATCTTGGATTTATTTGACTCCTTTTCCATATCTAATTGATTTCCCTGCGAACTTACTGTCAGGTAATGAAACAAATATAAGTGGAGGCTTAAGTATGCAAATTCTATGGATTTTTTTACTTTTCCCATTATTTAAGAAAATCTGGTCTGAAGGAACGAAAAAATATACAGCAATGGGGTCATGAATTTAAGAAAATATCTAAAAGTTTATAAAAAATTCTTACATACTTCTTTAGCTTCAGAATTGGAGTATAAGACAAATATATTAGTTGATTTAATTACTGCAATTTTAAGTTTAGTAGGGAGTATTTTTCTATTATCTATTTTCTTTCAAAATAATGGATATATTGGAGGGTGGAAATTTGAACAGGCACTGATAATCCAAGCTATTTATACAATTTTGAATGGAATAACTAATACATGGTTCAATCCTAATCTTACAGAAATAGTTAAACATATAAGAGAAGGAACATTAGACTTCGTACTTTTAAAACCTATTGATAGTCAATTTTTTATTTCATTAAAAAAAATAAATCCATCTGGAATTTTAGAAGTAATGCTTGGATTATTATTATTGTTCTTCTGCATCAAAATAAATCAAATCAATTTAAATTTAAGTTTTCTGACCCTATCCTCTATTACGATAAGCTGTTCGATTTGTATTTTATATAGCCTATGGTTTTTTATCTCTACTACTACTATTTGGTTTGTTAAGACTTGGAATGCAATAGAAGTTTTAAGATCATTCCTTTATATTGGAAGATTTCCTCTAAATTCATTTTCGTTTTCTTTAAGAATTTTTTTTAGTGTTTTCATTCCTATTGCTTTTATAACTACAATTCCTTCTGAAGTTTTTCTAGGACTTTCTGTATTATGGAAAATATTGCTTGAAGTTATTGTTGCAACAATATTTCTTATAACTTCAAGAAAGTTCTGGTTATTTGCAATAAAATTCTATTCATCAGCATCTAGTTAAGTATTATTTAATAACCTCGCTGCAAAATTCCCAAATTCGTTGTTTACTTTTCAGATTAGAAAGCCTAGATAATTTTTTAAAATGAGGTTTAGATTTTTCAACAGATAAAAGCCTACAATTGTATTCAATTTCATGATTTCTAGATATGATGCCTAATTTAAGTGCAACATCACAAAGGATAATTATTAAAGTAAGAAAAAAAAGTATACTGAAAAATTGTAAAAATGATTTTGAATAATTTTCTTTTTCAGTTTTTAATTCAAACTTCATTACTTAACTATATGCTGAGGGCACTTAATTGCAGCAATAGCAACAGCCGTAACTTTAAAATTTTCAGACTTCTCTATAACCTTTTTAACCTCTAATGGCCCAAATTTATTACTTGCATCACTATAGGAAAGAAGTAAAGATTTATAGTTATCATGACCTAGATTTCTATACTCACAGAAATTATCTCCAACATAATTCAAAAGAGTTAGTAACGTTAATTCAATCATTAAAAAGCTTTTTACTAGCGAAGTTCTTACGAATAATACTGTGCAGGACATTTTTAACAAGTAAAATTGCCAAAAAAATTTGAAATTATGAAATTAAATTTTCATTGATAAACTTTAAAGTTTCAAAATTATTTCACAATTTATTAATCCACGTATAAGAAAATCATTAAAGCACTATCTGTAGTGTATATAGATAAAATCAATTGCGCTACAGATAGGGGGTTGCATTTTTTAAGAATTTGGTTTAAAAATAAGGTTCCCCATCACCCGGCCACACTTATGTGAGGCCTTTTTTTTTAGTTTTTTAAAATAAGGTTTCTCTAAAGGTATTACTTGAAAAAAAGATTTATTCATTAACCCATTTGATTATGAATAATAGTGAATTTATCTTGTTAACTAATAAACCTGCTTTAAAATTTTCTATTACAAATTTATTGAAATTCTCAAATTAATTTTATAAAAAACTTTTTATGGATTTAATCAATAAGCTAATACCAACCAAAATACAAACTGTTATAAAAGTTTTCTTAATTAGAACATTCCCATTTAATTTTGACAGGTGAGCCCCAAAATATCCACCTACAAAGGAACCAATTATTAATACTATCAATACATTTGAAGGAACCGATCCTATTCTTGCCAAAAAGACTGCTCCGATAAAATTCCAAAAAATCCCAACAGTAAAGAATGTCATACTTATAGCTCGAAGAAAATCCATCTCAAAAGTTTTTATTAAAAGTATTGTTACAAGCAATCCAGTTCCTGAAGAAATAGAACCATTTAATATACCTATAAGGAAAATAAAAATAAAAAATCTAATTTTATGAACAAAATTAAGCTCTTTATTACCAGATGATAAACCTAAATCTGGTTTAAGTAATGAATAAAAAGCTAATAATATGGATATTATTCCTAATATTAAGTACAAATACTTTTCTGAAATATATTCAACTACAGAAGCCCCTAAAATTACTCCTGGTAATCCAATAATTAAAATTTGCCAAGCAACACTTATATCATTACCTAAAGATTTGTAATTTCTTAAGGAACCTCCTATTCCCAGTGCTACTGTTGCTAATTTATGACTAGCAAGAGCCTGATAATAAGGAACTCCAGACAAAATCAACGCAGGTAATTGTAATAATCCTGCTCCTCCTCCAGAAATCGCTGAGAAAGTATTAGAAAAAAACGAAATCAAAAAGATATAAATACTTGTAAATAAAGATTGATCAAAATTTCCTAATAATATTGTTAATAAATAAAGCATTAACTATAAATTGCCCTTTGTATTAATTAGAGAAAATTATTCTTTTCATAAGAAGAATATGATTTAAAAGTCTCATCTTACCTTTTTCAATCATACTTTAAAAAAAACTGTTATTATCAAGAAAATTATCAAGAATTTTATGCATAGACAAGATGCAATTTACCTTGATCAATTTTGTCCCAAGATAAGTAATAAAAAATGGAGAGAGTCACTTAATAAACTTACTAATTATAAATGTATTTATTGCGGTAAATCCTCAGAATCACTTGACCACCTCCACCCAATGTCAAAAGGAGGGATAAGCAGTACAAGTAATTGTGTGCCATGTTGTTTGTCATGTAATGGTAGGAAATCGGATTCAGAAGTTCTTAGTTGGTACAGAAAACAAAATTTTTATGATCCTCGAAGAGCTATGGCGATACGAGCATGGTTTAATGACGATTTGAAACTTGCTTCAGTTCTTTTGAACTGCTTAAATTAAAAATGAAATGATAAATTTATTGATATTCGAAATATTATTTTTATATATTTTTGAATAGAAACTTCCTATTTTGGTAAATAATGAATTTTTATTTAAATTAATCTTTTTATTTCTGAATTTAATTTATTGCTGCTGAAAAGAGAAATATTGGAGAAGTCATCTTTCCACATTATTGGCGAGTCTAAAACCTTTCTCTCTGGCGACTTTACTGAAAAAATTAATCCAAAGACAATAAGAATAGTAATCAATATGATAGTCATTACTAATTTGTCTGAAATATTATTCATTAACCTAATCTATCTAGAAAAATTTTTGTCAGGAGTGGTTTTTTCATAAATTTCAAGAAAATATGATTTAAAATATTCAACTCCATCCTTTCCAATCAATCCAATTGACCGTCCACAATCATTTACTACTTGCAATGAAATTTGATTAGCCAAGTCACTTTTCTCAATCCATTTTTTCTGTGGATTATAAGAAAAAGATATAATGTTTTCAGTTTTTACAATTGCTGATTTCATTGCTTCATCTTTAGAGAAACCATTTTGAATGGCGGTGCAATACTTCCTGGAGAAATTATTAGAGATCCTATTTTGCAGCAAACTAACACTAGGGTCTGATGTATCAAAAGCTAAACCTATTGAAGGTTTTAATAAATAAACTATAAAAAAAAGAAGCCCAATAATAAAGTTTAACAATAGCTATTTATCAATCACTATAAATAATATATTAGTTTTTTCTAATTATCTTTTCAATTAAATCTGATAATTATTAACAGCAAATTAAATTTCAATTTATTAATAATTAAAAGTATTGCGATAAGTTCAGCAATAATAGTCAGAGGTTTATTTGACTACTTATATGTACGAATCATTGATGACACTGCTGTTTTTTCCTGACTGGACAAATGGGCTACCTTCAGACTTTTTAATCCTTCATTTTTTCGTAGGAGCTGTAATTTTCCCTTTCAACATGATTCATGCTAAAGCAAGAAAAATTGACAGTCAAAACCCACAGGAAGCAGCTAGTGGTTATAAAAACTCAGATAATACTACATTTTTTGGATACGAAGAAATCAATTAGATTTCCGTAAATTTCTTTAAGGAATTACTTAATTGATGATAATTTTCCTAAATACAGCTTTAGATCTTAAAATATTAAGCCCTACTGAACCTATAGGAATATTAATTATTTTTTTAGGGTTAATATTTACTGGTATGATTTTTTATATTATTTATGCAGTAAGTACTAATAAAGAATCATTAGAAGATAAAAAAATAAGAACCAAAAAAGAGTACTTGCAAAAGGAGAAAATAGGAAAGTTATTCCCTAAGAAAAAATAAATTTAATTGTTTTATTACTACAAAGGTATTTATTTATATTATTAATAATCAAATCAGTAGGATCCAAAAACATAAGTTCTAGCTCTTTTAAATCAAACATTTTCTAAAGTTTTACTTTAACAGTTAATTTTTTTTTACGAGGAATTTATATTGTTAATAGCAATACAAAATTATTTTCATATCATGAAAAAAATGTTAATAATGGAAAAAATGATTAGAAATCTTGGAGAATTCGCCTCAATATCTATTTCTTGCTAGTGGAGTAAATAAGGGAGAAGGTTTTTGGAAAGTGGGAATAAAAAATTGCGATGAAAATATCCTCGAGGATAAAAATCTTTTAGATTGCCATAGAAAAGAATTAATAGGTAATGAATCAGCAAAAGATATTCTTTTAGCTATTAATTTAAACTTGAATAATTTATTAAATGAACTAAGAAACAAAAATTATTTAATTGGTAGTCCTTCAATGGGAATTTCATTTGATCTCCCTTTAGAAATCTTGGAAAATATTTTTGATTTTTGGTTAGATATTTATAAAAATCCAGAAGCCTGGGAAGCTTGTTTAGGTCTTCTTAAAGTTAGAAAAAGGATTCCTCTAACAAACCTAATTGAAAGCGAGAGTTTAAAGGGTAACTCTAAAAAATGGGCTATAAAAATTGAAAATTTACATACTTATGTTCCTTCTTCACTTAAAATTGACAAATTAAATGATCCCATGTGGGAATAATTTTATCTTTTTAATACTCAAAATATTTACTTCGTTGAATATTTAAGTAAAAATAAAATAACTAATAATTAAAAAATGAAGAAACCATATTCTTTTAATATTGATCAAATGAACGGAATTGTAGAGGATACATACGCCAAGATAGTAAATGAATGTGAAAATTTAAAGAAAAATACTAATTGTCCAAATGAGCAAGTAGTAGCACTTTTAAGCGTGATTGCTTCAAATTACGCTATTACTACAGAAAAAAACGGAAATTAAGATGATAAGTTATTTTACTTGGGGCGAATTTGATAAGAGCGTAGAACAAATAGCTAATAAATGTAGGTTTAAGGATTTTTCTGGAATATATGGTGTTCCTCGTGGTGGATTATGTCTTGCTGTAGCACTAAGCCATAAATTAAAAATTGAATTAATTTCAGAACCACAAAAAAATTCACTAATAGTAGATGATGTTTATGAAACTGGTCTTACATTAACGACCTTCAAGGATATTGAAGGAGCAATGTTTTTTGTATTATTTAGTAAAATCAAACCTACATGGTGGAATACAGTATTTGTATCTAAAAAAAACCAATGGATAGTTTTCCCATGGGAAAATACTTTATATTCAAAAAGTGATCGTGAAGAGTATATCAAAAAAAGAGGTTTAAGTTGAGTAAGAGACTATATTTAGCAAATCCATATGGATTTTCAAAACAAACTAAAACACTTTTAAATGAGTTTATTCAAATCTTCAATGATGTAAATGTAGAAGTATTTGAACCATTTGAGAGAGCGAAAACATTAACACAAAAAGGAAGTCAATGGGCATATGAAGTTGCAAGTAGTAATTTCCATGATTTAAAAGAATGTGATTGTATTTTTGCGATTGTTAATGGAAATCCTCCAGATGAAGGGGTAATGATTGAATTGGGTATCGCAATTGCTTTAAAAAAGGAAATATTTTTATTCAGGGATGATTTTAGAAATTGTTCTGATAGCGATCAATACCCATTAAATCTAATGTTATTTCTTGGCCTGCCTAAAGATAATTGGGAAAAATATTATTTTGAATCATTACAAGATATAAAAAGCAATGAAAAAAAATTTATAGAGTGGGCAGAAAATTAGCAAAAAAAAACCTCCCCCATCAATAAGAAGTTTTATATTTTAAAAAATCTGTTGAGGTGCTAGAATTAGATTTATTTAGAAAATTTTGACACAAGTTACAGTTGGAGAAAACGAAGGGATTGAATCTGCCCTTAGAAGATTTAAGAGACAAGTATCTAAGTCAGGAATCTTTGCAGATTTAAAAAGACTAAGACATCACGAAACACCTATTGAAAAATATAAAAGAAAGTTACAACAGAGAAGAAAAGCAAGAAGGAGATAATCTGCTAAACCTCATAAAGTTTTGGATATACTTAATATTAAAAAATTTTCCTAGAAAGGTTTCAAAATAAAATTTTACTACTTAAGCTTTTTAAGCTTCTTAACAAGATTTATTCCAACTCCTGATACAGCGAGAAGATCTTTTTCATCTGCAGCTATAACTGCTTTGGTTGTTTTAAATCCAGCCTCATACAAAGCTTTTGCGCTTTTTGCTCCAACGCCTGGCAGTGTAGTTAAAGTTTCAATATTTTTCTTAGAATTGACCGCTTTGGTTTTTGTTTTCGTTTTTGTTTTCGTTTTTGCAGACTTTGCTGCTTTTTTTTCTTTCTTTAAAGGAGTTTCAGGAGATACTGCACTTTTAAATAAAATTGATTTTAGTTTGATGAGAAATTTAGAAATCATTGAAAATATATAAGTAATAAAATTAGCTAATCAATTTAATATATTATCAAATTCCAGAGGAATTAATAACAAGACAATAGCTAATTGAATAGAAATAATTTATTTATAATTATATAAAGACACAAATTTAATATTTATGCAAGCTTACGAGCCATTGCAAGGTATTCGAAATTATTTTTAAACACAAAAAAAATAAATGCATTTTCAAAATTTAAAAGTATTTATTAATAGCAAAGTTAAAATCTTATTAAAGAACAGAGCATAAAAATGAAGCTTATTTTTATAAGTGGACCTTCTGGAAGTGGGAAAACAACTTTAGCAAATCAAATAATTAAAAAAAATAAAAATGGTATTGTGTTAAGCACCGACAATTACTATAAGACAGGGTTAATAAGTAAATTACTACCAAAATTTGTAGAAGGTTTTTTTGATAGAAGCATTAGTTTTAATAACAAACTATTCAAAAAAGATTTTGATTTTATTTATAAGAATGGATTTTCAATATGCGATCGTTATTATAATTTCGAAAAGAAAACAATTCAAAATATTTTAAACGAAACAAATAATATTAGTTTTTTAATTGTTGAGGGTATATTTGCAAAAGAATTATCTAAAACTTTAAATAATAAGGATTATATTTTTTTAGAAATAAAAACTAAAAAAAATGAATGCATGAAAAGAGTTGTTCAAAGAGATATCAAAGAAAGGGGGAAGGATAAAAAACAAGCTGAGAATGATTTCATAAAATCATGGAGCATTTATTACGAAAAATTCAAACCTAATAGCATAAAAAATAATAAAAATAAATTCATTATTGAAGATAACACTGATATAGATCACATACTGAAAGAATTATTTAATTAAGTCTTTAATTTTTTCCTCTAAACTTAAGGCACTTAAAATTGAGCCTTCAATTCTGCCAAATCCGTCACCTTCAAACCAGTCTCCGCAAAATCCAATTCTATATTTTCTACTAAATTGTAAAGATAATGGTACTCGAATGCCAGAAGGCTGTGAAGCTCTCCATTTCATAATAGATATTTTTTCATCAAAAGTTAATTTATTTACTAGAGTATTTTCTTCAAACAGTTTATTGAAATTTGTAATTATCTTTTGTTTAAAAAGATCTTCATCTTTTGCACTTTTATAAGAATTAATTAACTCTACGTTTTTTGAATGTACTACAATTCCTAATTTATTATTATCTTGAAGCTGAAAAATAATTCTTTCAAATCTGTATTTATTTTCTAAATTATTTTTTAAATAAAAATACCTTTGTTTTTTTGAATAATAATCTTTATAACTATAATTTTCATTCGTATAAATTAAAAAAGTTAACCTGGGAATATATGTTTGTTCTTCTAAGAAATTTAAAAGAAAATCTATTTTTTTATCATTATTAATAGGAATAGCTTTTCTTAATGGAATTTGATTTACGTTTAATATTTTTAAAGACCTCTTATGTAACAACAAATTAGTTGAACAAATTAGATATTTAGACTTGAATTTGTCGCCATTTTTTGATGTTAGTAACCATTCCTTATCATTAAACTTCATATCAACTATTAAAGTTTCAAAGAAAAAATCAATTTTCTCTTTTAAATTATTTGACTCAATTATCCTTTTTGATAACTCACTCATGGAATCTAAAGATAGATAATTAACCCCGGAAGAAAATTCAGATTTTTTTATGCTTTCTAAATTAGAATCTTCATCTAGAAAAAATATGTCTGAATCGTCAATTTTTATATATTTATTTTCCAATAATTCGTCAATATATCTTTTTAATAGAAGATTATTTTTAGTGTTAGATATATTAAAATTTGGAGAACCATGGTTTAGTTTCCATCCTTTATGTTTTTTGCTTATTCTTGTACTTGATCTCCCTCCAAGTCCACGACCAATTTCAATTAATCCAACTTTTTTTGTAATATTATTTTTCAGATATTGCGAAGCGAAAACACACGCAGATATACCTCCACCTATTATTAATAAGTCATATGTAACATCACTTTTCATTAGGTTAATATTGACAAAAATTATCTTTCATTTTCTAAAAAACTATAAACAGAATCTAGTTTCTTTGATGATGAAAAATCAGATTCAATTACAGGAGTAATATTATTTTTTTTATAAAAACTAACTAAATCGCTTGTGAAATCAAAAAAATTATCTAAGTCAAATAAACACTTTTCTGATATGTATACTTCTTTCCAAGGACGGAATTTAAACCGCGTTATAAGTTGTTTAGAAGGAATAAATAAACTTCCAAATAGATTTAATTTTTCGACTTCTTTTATTTTTTTAAGATAAGTCAACTCATTCTGGAGAACTTCAATATCTGTGCCATATTGAAACCAAATTGAATTTATTAATCCAGTAGAAATTTTTCTTTTGAACCTTTCTCTTTCTGAAGAAATATTATAATGTTTTTTTAAATATGGATTATAAGCTATACCTAATTTAACTTTTAAACTTTTTTCTTCTTTTAAAAAACCTAATGCATCTATTGAATCAAAGTTTTTTTTCTTATTTGATCCTGACACAAGCAAAATTTCATAACTTCTATTAGTGTAAGAATTTTTAATAAAATCTAAAAAATCCTGATATGATTTAACTTTATTTTTTGAGTATTGATGATAAAGACTATAATGATAGGTTACATTAAATTCATGGAAATTTTTAGATATATAATTGATGACGTTATTAAATAATTCCTTCTTAATTAATCCTTTACATGGAATATTGATATTTTTTATATTATTTAATTTGCAGAAATTAAGTTTATTTTCTAACTGAGTAATATTTTTAAATGACAATTCAAATCTTGTATTATTGTTCATTTTTTTTATTCAATTTTCACATTCAAACATATTAACGAAAAAAGGCATCTGCTACGAATCTTATTTTTGAAGCCATCTCTCTATTCTTACGCTTTAAAACATAACTAGGAGAAATCTCCATTGCAGCTTTTAAAGAAACTTTATCTTCAGTAGATTTTGCAATAATATCTTTAAAACATTTCCAATTTTCTGGTATTACTAAACCTTGCCATGATAAAAAAAGACCTGTAAAAATAAGCCAAAATAGGAAAAAAATAATCTCATATCAAAAATATTTGCCTTACTTTTTAATATAAATATAAATATAAATAAGTATCAAGTATGTAGGTAAATAATTAATTATTTCTTTTTTTTAGCAATTGATTTATCCAAAAAAGATTTTCATGAACTCGAGAGGTTAGAATATCAAACAAGATTTATTTCAGAATATGGCAAGCCAGAATTATCTTATTGCAATAGCTTTAATAGAGCAAAACCTTGTTAGAGCAATGCCTCTTGGAGGTAAAGAAATTAAAGATAATTTAGAGGAGTCTGAAAATTTAAAGAAACTTGGAGAAGAAGTTATTTTAAATCTTCTTATGAGGGTTTTTCAAAGAAGTGATGAAGGTGCTTTAAAAAGGGCTTCTGAAGAAAAAGGTTTGCTGCTTGTTCATATGCATCCTAAAAGAATGCAGAAAGAGCTTCCATTCATTAAATCTGAATGGATAAGAGATGGAGACACTCAACAATTTTTAAAATACCTTGGCAATCTCTCCAAAGAAGTATGGACTGCATCTTTTGTAAAATACAAAGGGATTGAATTTACTTCAATCTCAAAAAATGAAGAAATCTAAAATAAATTTATAGATACTTTCTTTTTATAGGATTTCTTTCTTTAAAGTATTATTTTCCTTATAGACTCTAAAACACTTTTTACCATTACCAAAATCAATTGAAGAATATTCAATATTATTTTTGACGTGCACGGCACAATTGCCCTCAATACAAATACAAGATTTAATAATTTCTCTATTTATAACATCATTAACATAAGGTTCCCTCTCTTTTTCTTCATCAAAATGCGGGCAGGCAATACCTTCAACTATTCCTAAGCAATTAATTATAGTTAATTCTTCAGCATAAGAATCGGTTATACCTTTATCAAACCAACAAATAGCCCCAGCACTTACACCACTCATTACAATTCCTTTTTCATAAGCATTTTGCAAAATTTCATGTAAATTCCATTCTTTCCATACAGCTAACATACTTTTTGTATTTCCTCCGCCAACGTAAATGATGTCTTGGGCAAAAACTTTATCTTCTAAGTTTTCTGTTCTAGAGAAAAAATCAATATGACTTGTTATACAATCAAGTTTAGAAAATGCTCTATAAAAATTTAGTTTGTACAAACTACTATCACCAGATGCAGTTGGAATAAAGCAAATTTTTGGTCTTTTTTTATTAATTAATGAAATTATATATTTTTCAATTGCTAGAGAGCCTAAAGAACGGCCAAACCCTCCTCCACCAATTGCGACTATATTTTTACTATGCATACTAAATAGAATATTTGTTTATGAATTTAAGACAAATTACTATTAAAGATCAACTGGAATTAAAGAAGGTTTATTTTGATTCGATTCAATCCTTAGATGAAAAAATTTATAGTCAAGAGCAAAAAAGGGCTTGGTCAAGCCAAGCTTGGAATAATCCAAATTTTTATAAGTCTATAACTAAAGGGAAAGGATGGCTTATAAGTAAACAAGGAATAATTATTGCTTTTGGCACAAGATATCCCACCGATAGAATTGCGTTATTTTACTGTAAAGGTGAATTCCAAAGAAAAGGTTACGGCTCTAAGTTACTTCATAAATTAGAAGATGAAGCTAAAAAAGAAGGTTTAGATTCTCTTTCAACTGAAGCAAGCTTAATAAGTTATGAATTATTTCTTAAAAATGAATGGAAAACTATTCGTAAAGAAAAAGTAATTATAAATAACATTTTTTTTGAAAGATATAAAATGACTAAAAATATAAAAGTTAATTAATTCATAGTGTCTAGTAAAAGCAAGGGGTTAATTTTAATTCAAAGAGTTCTAATTTGGACGTTATACTTTTTTTCAGGATTTATACTTTATTCAAAAAAAGGTATTTTGCCTTCTATTTTGATTACTTTTTCAAGAATTATTTATCCAATATCTGTTTTCTGGTTGCAAATAAGAATTAAAAAAAGAACAAATTTTCTCCCTATTGATTCAAAAATGACAACTTCTCAATTATGGTTCAATTTATTACCCGTTATTGCATCTCTATTAACTGTAATTTTTTCATTAACTAATGGTATTTTTTATGTTCTAGAAAAATTAATTAATTCTTAAATTAAATAAATTAATTATTTCCTAATTTCTTTCATAAAAAACATAATGTAAAGAAATTTGCCTTTTAAATATATTTGTTTAAATTTTAAATAGTGATATACATAATCATGAAAAATATTTCACTAAAGGGAAATATTAATTTTGACAAAAAAAAAGATATAAATGATTATGAATTTTTCTCTTTAAAAATCACAGATAGTTTATATAAAAAAGATATTGGAAAATTTCTTGAGACCCTCTCCTCACACTTTATTTAGGAAAATATTTTTTTCTAATCTTCAAATTCAAACAGTACTATTAATAAATAACAATTTGAGCAATAATAAGAAAGAATCTTAAGGATACTCAAATGCAATTATTTCTAGCTGACTGCCAATTCCCAGATATTGAGAATCAAGTAAAAGCTTATCAATTATTTGTGGAGGTCTGGGAAAACGGTGAAATTGCGAAATCAGATAAAACAGACAAATTTGAGATGTTATTTAGAGTGCATGCCCCAGGGGAAGGTAGGGTTGTTTGTCTATGTAAAGCACATAGTGATAAAGAAATTTTTGAGCATTTTGCTCCATGGAGAGCTAAATTCGGCATTCATATGGAATTCACACCCGTAATAAGTTGTCAAAATATTGTTGATTACCATAAAGATTTATTTAAAACTTTAGGGTAATTAGCTTAGATCTCAAATTTATCGTGATTAAACCTTTTCCAAATCTTCTCTCTAAAAGAAATAGCAACTTAGCATCTTCCAAAAATAGCCTTAAAGAAGAAGTAAACGTTAAATCTAAACCATTAATAATATTTGGTTTTGTTATCTCATTAACTTCGATATTTTTGCTTTTATTAACCATTAATAATAAATTTGGATGATATTTGAGTAATTAGAACGATTACTTGGGAACAAATATGTTCTATTATTAATTTAAAATAACTAACTATATGGCATTTAACGAAGGAGGGATGGCATCGGGCCTTCTTATAATCGCAGTATCAATAGTTTTTGCTGCCGGTTTTGGATTTTTGGTCTTGCATTTTGTCCCTGGAACTCCATTTTAGGGTATCCAAGTTATTTTACAAAACATCTTAAACATTAACAGTTTCTAAATCCTTCATCTGATTATCATCAAGATTAGATTTCTTCTTTAATCGATAGGCATAAACTAAAGATCCTAGAGCTATGGTACTAGAGGCAAAAATTCCTGAAATGAGTATCATGGCAAAAAGACCGCCTATTAGTCCTCCTTTTAATCTAAGCAAATTTGATTTAATTAAAAGTATGGATAAAAAAACAATAGTCGCTTTTAGAGAAGAGATTTTCAAAAAAGTAAACGGATAAAAAGGATTCAACAACATTTCTTAGGCAGAATAAAATTTATTTAATTCTAAAAATAAATTTAAAAAACCGCATAAAAAAAGACTCAAATGAGTCTTTTAAAAATCTATATTAAATTTGATGATTTATGCATCAGGGTCAAAATTCTTTAGGTTTGGTCCAGCTACAAGACCAACAAGACCAAAAAGGACTAAAGACCCAATTCCAAAGCCTGCTGCCCAAGGATTGAAACCGCCCAAAGCAAAAGAAGCTAATAAATTCATGATTTAAAACATTATATCTCCGAGTAAGCATACAGATTTTTATGAAAAATATACCTATATTGAGACATTTCTTCGTAATTATGAGAATCTTTTAGCTATCCCTTTATTAGAAATCCACAAAATTTTTATTTTTTGTTTTATTATCGAAGCATTACTCTTTTGTTGGCGTACTTTAATGCTATAAACTGTTTTTTCTCTAATGACTTCCAACTATACCTTTATTTATGATGGGGAATGCCCATTCTGTAATCACTTTGCTGAGCTTCTAGAAATAAAAAGCAAGATTACTAATATTAAAATTCTTGATGGTCGTAAAAATTTAACTCTAATTAAATCTCTATTAGATAAAGGTTATGACCTAGATAAAGGAGCTATTCTCCTGAAAAATGAAGAAATCTTTCATGGTGCAGATGCAATTAATACTATTTGCAAACAGATAAACAATCCTTCGAATAGTTTACTTTTGTTACTTTCTAAAGTGTTTAAATCAAATAAACGAACAAATGTGATATTTCCTTTCCTAGTCAGAGCAAGAAGATTCTTATTGATATCAAGAGGTATATCAATATCTCTAGTTTAAAAATTAAAAATTTATAAATATTAAATGACATATTTATAAGCTTCTGTATCAATAAATGATTATTAATTATTTCTTAGCTAGAACTAGGTGGTAACAACAAGTATTAAATGATAGAAAACTTCAATCCCTTTATTTCATTAGGCGGTGATAACCAAAAAGTTAATCATATGGCTGAAGCAGCACTTGAAATGAATTTAACTTGCAATGATTTAAAGAAGGATTTAAATTTAACCGACGGAGATGTAGTAGATATGTTACAACTAGTCATGGATAGGTTTAAAAATAATAATTAACTTTATATTTTTATCTATTAATAGCAATATATTTAATACTTTTTAATGAAAACAGTACAAATTGAGTTTTCGAAATATGAATCAGTTAACTTTTTATGGTCTGAATTAATAGAAGATTACGGTTTTGACAAAGCCAGAAAAATAGTTTCTCAAGCTATTGACTTACAAAAAATGAATGGAAAGAAAAATAACACAATGCCAATTATATTTTCAGGAACAGGAGGATTAGCTCTAATCCCAATAGAAATGCTAGAAAAAGAAGATTTTAAAATTAGTTGTAAAGATAACCAAGTTTTAATATTTAATCCCAAAAGAAAGTCATTTCAAATTTTAAATGAAGCAAACTAATCTAAATTATTAATTTCTCGAAAAAGTCAAAATTACTTTATAGTCTATTAAAGCAATCTAGTGATAATGACTTTTGAAGCGACCTACCTTGGATCAAATGGTTGGCTTATAAAATTTAAAAAAACCAATTTAATTATTGATCCTTGGCTCAAAGGAGATTTAATATTTCCCCCAGGTGAATGGTTTTTTAAAGGATCATTAGAAGAAGAAATTTTAATAGATAAAGAAATAGATATTATTTTATTAACCCAGGGTTTGCCTGATCACTGTCATGTGCCTACATTAAAAATGTTCAGAAAGGATATTCCTATAATTTGCCCTAAAAGTGCTGTTGAAACACTAGAAAAAATTGGTTTTGATTCAATAAAAATGCTCAAGCCAAATGAAAAGACTGATCAATTAAATTTAAGTTTTGAAGCCACTGCTGGAGCTCCAGTACCACAGATAGAAAACGGTTATATTGTAAAAGACGAGCAAGATAATGGTTTTTATATAGAACCCCATGGATACCTTGATGAAAATTTAAACAACCAAAATCTTGATGCAGTCATTACTCCTACAAAAAATTTAGAATTACCCTTAGTAGGTTCTTTTGTAAAAGGTGCTGATGTAATACCTAAATTGATTAACAAATTCAATCCAAAATTTATACTCTCAAGTACCGTGGGCGGAGATGCAAAATATTCAGGTTTTTTAAATAATTTAATTTCAGTTCAGGATTATGAAGAGGAACTAGATTGTAATCTTATAGATCTAAAGAGTATGCAATCTATTATGATTTAAATTGACCCAAAAAGATTTTTTATAAAGCCATTTAGCATGAAAATAATTTATCATAAAAGGAGTTCATAAAATTCATTCATTTTTTATTACCTCAATACTTTTATTAGCTTTAAACAATAGCTATTTATGTGATAATTCAAAGCTTAATCTTGTGATAAGAAATAATATTAATGGTGACTTTTCCATAGTAGAAAATATATCTGAGTTAAAGCCAGGAGCATTTATAAATATTAATTGGAACAAAAAAAAGCTTATGCTTCCATACTCTCTAAGAAAAGATTATATTTCCTTTACAGATAAAAAATGGGACTGGAGGTACCAATTTAATAAGGATGGATCGCCTGATATTAATAATCCTTCTTTATACGAATTACTTCCTTCAGGAGAAGTTAAAACACATTTTTGTCAGTCAGAAGATAAAAGTTCTAACTTATAATTTCAAAATAGGTATTCTAAATTTTTTAATTTCTGAACTTCTTTGTAAAGATGCACAATCCAAAAAACCAAAAGAGTATTTCAAGATATGTAAAACTTGAAGATTACAAACCTTTTGATTATGAAATTCCAGAAATTTTTTTGGACTTTGTAATTAAGAAAAATGCTGTTTATGTTACAACGAAACTAAAATTGGTTAAAAAAAATAAGAATACCAGAAATCTTATTCTAGATGGTACTGGTATATTAATAAAAAAAATATTTATAGATAAATCACTACTAGAAAAGGAATACTACAAACAGCAAAAAAATAACTTGAAAATTAAAAATATAAATAAAGATAATTTTTTATTAAAGATAGAAGGAATTATTAAACCAAAGGAAAATACATCCCTTTTAGGAATGTATGAGAGCAATGGAATTATAACTACGCAATGCGAGGCAGAGGGATTTAGAAGGATAAGCTTTCACTCTGATAGGCCTGATATTCTAAGCAAATACACCGTGAGAATTGAGGCAGACAAGAACGATTATCCTGTGTTACTTTCAAATGGTAATGTCTTAAAAGAAAATAATCTTACAAATAATCGACATGAAATAATTTGGGAAGACCCATATCCGAAACCTTCATATCTATTTGCATTGGTAGCAGGGAAACTTAATTGTGTAAAAGACCATTTCAGAACAAAATCGAATAAAAAAGTAAAAATAAATATTTATATTGAGTATGGCGATGAAAAATATGTTCAACATGCAATAAGTTCCTTAAAGAAATCTATGAAATGGGACGAGGATAAATATAATCTTGAATACGATTTGTCATTGTTCAATATAGTTGCAGTGAGGCACTTCAATATGGGAGCAATGGAAAATAAAAGTCTCAATATTTTCAACTCAAAACTAATACTCGCTAATTCTGAAACAACAACTGATGAGGAATTAGAAAGAATAGAGGGTGTTATCGCCCATGAATACTTCCATAATTGGACGGGAAATAGAGTGACTTGTAGGGATTGGTTTCAATTATCTCTAAAGGAGGGTTTAACAGTATTCAGAGATCAACAATTTACTGCAGACCTTCATAATCATGAAATCAAAAGACTTGAGGATGCAAAATTTCTTAGAAGAAATCAATTTAGAGAGGATTCTGGTCCAACATCGCATCCTGTAATGCCAGAAAAGTATCAAGAAATAGACAATTTCTATACGACGACGATATACGAAAAGGGATCAGAAATAATTAGAATGCTTAACAAGCTTGTAAAAGATGAAAATTTCTATAAAGGATTTAGTAATTACATCTCAACATATGATGGTAAAGCTGCAACAATAGACCAATTTGTCGATAAAATTTTGGAGTACAATAAGGAAATCGATCCTAAAGAATTTAAAGTCTGGTATAAGCAAAATGGCACCCCAAATGTTAAATTCAAGAGAATTTGGGATCAAACAGACTATAAACTTACCATTCAAGCCTATCAAAGTAATCCAATAAAGAAAAACCCCTATAATGATTTACCTTTAATAATTCCTATAAATCTTGCTATATTTTGCGGTGAAAATAAAACGATAAAAAAAACAGTTGTTTTAAAAACAAAAAAACAAGAATTTATTTTTAGGAATATAAGAACTAGCCTCCAGATCCCCTTAGTAACTTATTTTCGTGAATTCTCTTCACCAGTAGAGTGGGAATCAGACACTACCTTGGATGAAAATTTTTTAATCTTAAAATATGAAAAAGATTTTTTTACACTATCTAATACTGTAAAGGTATTTTATAAAAAAATCATTTTATGCAGATTAGATGAAAAACCAGGTCATAAAATTGAAAATAAATTAATAAACACCTTAATATCATTTATAAAAAATAAAGATATTAATTTATCTCTTTTATCAGAATTACTTAGTATTCCGACATTTGCTGAAATTGAATCAGAGATGGAAAATATAGACCCTTTAAAAATATATAAAACTATTGACGAATTAAATTATTTATTCGGTACGAAATTAAAAAATGAATTATATTTTAAGCTCCAAGAAATAGAGAAAAATCTAGATAAAGTGTGGCCAAAAGGTAAAAATGAAAGAAGATTAATCGAAACTATTTGGAAACTACTCTTACACAGTGATGATGAAGAAATTAAAAGAAAAATAATTAATTATGTCGATAGTAATTCGATGACGCTAGCAAAAGCTGCATTGAATTCTTTCAGTAGGATTAATTGCCCTGAAAGAAAAATTATTTCAAATTTGTTCTTCAATAAATGGAAAAATAATAGTGTCGTTTTAGATAGTTGGTTCTCATTCAATGCATCTATAGAAATTGATGAAAAAACAAGCAGCATTGAAAAATTATTTGAAAATAAGTTTTTTGATTCAAAATCACCAAACACCTTAAGAGCTATATTAAATACTTTCGTAACAAGAAATAGTACTTTTCATGCAATAGATGGTTCTGGTTATAGATATATTGCAAAAAAGATAATTGACTTTGATAAATTAAATCCAATCGTAATTTCCCGTTTTGTTAAAGTATTTAGTAGATACAATTATTATTCAGAACCTTACAAAAGTAATATGATAAAAACAATAAAGCAGATTAAAAAAAATAAACTATCAACAAATACTAAAGAAGTATTAGATGCAATAATTGATTGATTAATTTACTATATTTAACCAAATATAACAATAACAATTGTAAATACTAAAAATAAAATAAATACAACATTCCTATTAATAAAAATATAATCAAATACATTTTTATTATTAACTTTATTCCACTTTTTATTGACGTATTCCTTAGTTATAAATTTATTAGGTCTGCCACAATATAAACATGTTGGAGAAGTTTTTAAAATTAAATTTTTACATTGGGGGCACTTTTTTTTTTCCATATTTTAATCTTACTGAATAAAATTGAAATCAGAAACAATAAATAAAATAAGTAATTTAAATTTATTATTTTTTGAATAATTAAATATCATTGCAAAAAAAACTTTGATTCTAATTATTTGAAAAAATTAAATATAATAAATAATTAGTATTTGGTTTGATATGTTTGCTATTGCACTTGGAATGTCCCCTGTAGAAAAAATCACTGTTGCAATATCTGCTTCAATTTTTATAATCGCTTTTACATGGGTCTCGATTAAAGGAGATTTAAGAAAACTTGCTAATGAACTAATTGAAGATAATGAAAATAATCTTGATAATTAAAAAAAATTTTTTAACCTACTTTGCATGCAAACTAGGATAATCAATAATATGCCTAATTTCTTTTAGAGAAGAACCATAGATTTTTTCACCATTTAGGTGGACTCCAATCCATTTTTCCTTTTGATTAAAAAAATTACTTTTAGTAGCATCCCTCTCGAGATAATCTTTATTATCCCAATTTAAAGTTATATCCCAACCTTTATAATTTTCTATCATTGTGAAATAGAGAACATACTTAAATAATACTCAGAGAGACAGAGAACAAAAACAAAGGAAATAAGTATTTTTTTCGTTATTATTATTTAATATTTAGAACTGACTTTTATTCTACGAGCAGCTTCATCTGCATTTTTTCTAGCCAAATTGATGTCAGAATTTGATGAGAGGACAACACCCATTCTTCTGCCTTCTCTGGAAACTGGTTTGCCAAAAATGAGCACTTTAGTCTTTTCAAATTCTAATGCTTCATTGAGACCCTCATAAATAGGGTTTATAGACTCTTGATTAGAAAGTATAACTCTGGTTGCAGAGGGCTCTATAAGATCTATATGAGTTATTGGTAAATTTAAGAAAGCCCTTAAATGTAATTCAAATTCATTAATATTTTGACTAACTAATGTAACCATTCCGGTGTCGTGTGGTCTTGGTGATAATTCTGAAAATATAACCTCACTTCCTCTTATAAAAAACTCTACTCCGTATAATCCAGCTCCATTAAGGTTATTTAATATTTTACTTGTAATTCGCTTAGCTTCAATAATTAAGGAATCGTTTATTTCTATAGGTTGCCAACTACATTGATAGTCTCCATTCGATTGAAGATGTCCAATTGGTAAACAAAAAATATTTTCGCCATTTTCTTTTCTTACAGTTAAAAGAGTAAACTCAAAATCAAAATTAATAAATTCTTCAATAATTACACCTTTAACATTTCCTCTTGAATTTGCTTGTGCCTGTTTCCAAGCATTTTGTAAATCATTTTTTGTTTTAACCAAGCTCTGTCCCTTTCCTGAAGAGCTCATTAAAGGCTTAAGTAAAAGTGGGAATCCAATTTCATCTGCTTTCTTTTCTAGATCATCAAATTCAAAAATATAATCAAACTTTGCAGTTTTAATTTTTAAATCTCTAGAAGCTAAGTTTCTAATTCTATCTCTATTCATTGTAATTTCTACAGTTCTGGCGTTGGGAACAATATTGAATCCTTCATCCTCTAGTTCTTTAAGGGCTTCAATTGAAAGTGCCTCTATTTCTGGGACAACATAGTCAGGCTTAAATTCTTTTATAACATTTTTTAAAATATTTTTATTTCCCATATCAATTACTCTTGAATAATCAGCAACTTGCATTGCAGGTGCTTTTTCATATCTATCAATAGCAATGACTTCTAATCCTAATCTTTTAGATTCTATTACTAATTCTTTTCCAAGCTCGCCACTACCAAGCAATAAAATCCTCTTTTTAGAAAAAATTGATTCTTTCATATATATAAAATTTATTCGTCATCACCTGAAGGTTGTGAAGATGTATCATCTGTGATTTTTTTATCTTTAGAATAACTAAATAAAAAATTTCTACCAAACAAATTTTGACTTCGCATGCTATTAGTTATTGATCTTGAAATTGCTCCTAAAAAAAAGATTCCAATCATTGCCCAAATAATTCTTTCTAAAGCAATTGCAGGTGAAAAACCTTGACCGGAATTAATAATTTCAGTAAGTGGGTCTAAAGGGTCCAAATTTAAACTAATTAATAATACTAATTATAGGGGGTTAAATAAATGAAAAATTAAAACTTATAAAAAAATAACCAAAACTACCATATAAATTAAACACAATAGAGTCTATACAATGCTATCTTCAAAGGGTGAATTTTTTTAGACATGCAAGTTGACGTACAAAATACTACTGTTCTTTCCGCGGACGGATCATCCATAAAACTAGGAGAATATTCAGGGGAAGTAATTTTAGTTGTTAATGTAGCTAGTTATTGCGGAAATACTGCTCAGTATGAGGATCTTCAAAAGCTACATAATTTATATTCAAGCAAAGGCCTTAGAATACTTGCATTCCCTTGTAATGATTTTGGTAAACAAGAACCCGACTCTCTTTCAGAAATAAAAGATTTTTGCACAACAAAATATGGCGTTAAGTTTGAAATCTATGAAAAAGTTCATGCCAAAGGCAATACCACAGAACCATACACAACCCTTAACAAAGTTGAACCTGAAGGAGATGTCGAATGGAATTTCGAAAAGTTTCTGATAGGAAAAGATAGTAAAGTAATTGCAAGATTCAAGCCAGGTGTTAAACCGCTTGACGAAAACTTAATAGCAGCTATCGAGGTAGCTTTAGATTCATAACAACCAAACTTATAATTCAAATTAACATATTAAAAATAAACACTCTTTATATTTAACTAAAAAAATAACAAATTATTCTAAAAAATATCCTATTTTTAGGATTCAATTATTTCTAGTATTCTTTAAATTAATTTAAAATTTTATTTATTATCAGAATCAACTTCTACGTCTTTTATTTCATCTTTAACAGTTCTTTTTTTAGGTTTAATTGATTTTACTTCTGCCTCTACTATTTCTTCTTTAACTTCACTTTCTTCTGGTTTCTCTGATTTTACTTCTGCCTCTACTATTTCTTCTTTAACTTCACTTTCTTCTGGTTTCTCTGATTTTACTTCTGCCTCTACTATTTCTTCTTTAACTTCACTTTCTTCTGGTTTCTCTGATTTTACTTCTGCCTCTACTATTTCTTCTTTAACTTCACTTTCTTCTGGTTTCTCTGATTTTACTTTTGAATTTGCTAAGCTTTGATCTTCATCATTACTTAAAAGGAATTTCAATAGTTTTTTAAATAATATGAAACCTTTTTCAATTCTTTTTGGACCTAAAATCGAAAGCAAAATTACTAAAATTATGAATATTTCAGGTGAATTTAAACCTAATAGTTTCATAAAATTTCATATTCTATATATATTTTAGTACATGCTAAAAATTTAATCTAATTATTCTCAAAAGTTGGTAAATAGAGTTCCCTATTTGATGCAATTAAACTTTCTTCTTTAAAAAAAATCTCTAGATCTTTTAGATCATTTATATCTACAAATTCACCACAATTATCTAATATATTATTATGGGTAAAATTCCATAAATTATCCAAATATTCGTCATCGTCTGGAAATGCTACAAATTTTAAATAGGTATTATTCAAAGCATATTCACTAGCAAAATCAGAATCTAATCCTTCCCTTTTAGCATCACAAAAAACTTTAGCAAATCTTTTACCTACTGAAGTTTGAGCACTCGATAAATCTAAATTGCCTTGAATAGCTTTTACATTTATTGGCGCAATAAAAATAATTATTGGGAGAAAAATAGATACTAATATAAACAAAAAAATTTCCTTTTTAAATTTAAACTCAACATAAACTAGCAAAAAAATTAATCAATTAGGCCTATTTAAGTAAAAGCACTTATTAAAAATTAAGAAATAAATATAAATCATAAAATCAGCTCTATGTCTGAATTTATAATAAAGAAAGATTAAATAAATTTAAAATTATATGTCTTCAAATATAAAGCTAAAAGGAAGAGGAATTAACAGGATAATTACGAGTAACGTCATGCTATCGCCATTAGCAGGAGTTACAGATAACATTTTTAGGCGACTTGTTCGTAAATGGGCTCCAAACTCTTTACTTTTTACAGAAATGATAAATGCCACAAGTCTTAAAAAAGGATTTGGGACACAAAAAATCAATCAACTAGATTTAGAAGAAGGTCCAATTGGGGTACAAATATTTGATAATAGACCATATGCTGTTTCTGAAGCCGCGAAACAAGCTGAAGACTCTGGAGCATTCTTAATTGATATAAATATGGGATGTCCAGTAAAAAAAATTGCAAAAAAAGGTGGAGGCAGTGCCCTAATTAAAGACCGAAAACTTGCTACAGAATTAGTCAAAAATGTTGTAAAAGCTGTTAGGGTTCCAGTAACAGTAAAAACACGACTTGGATGGGATAGTAAAGAAGAAAACATAGAGGATTTCTTATTTAAACTTCAAGATGCGGGAGCAACGATGATCACACTTCATGGAAGAACTAGAAAACAGGGGTTTTCAGGCAAGTCAGATTGGGAAATGATCGGGAGACTTAAAAAGTTGTTGGAAATTCCAGTAATTGCTAATGGAGATATCAAAAATCCAGATGACGCTCTTAATTGTTTAAAAAAAACAAATGCTGATGGTGTAATGATTGGACGAGGAATTTTAGGATCCCCATGGAAAATAGGAGAGATAGATTATGCTATTAGAGAAAATAAAAATTTTAAAGAACCAAACACAGAAGAAAAACTATATTTAATTATTGAGCATCTTGATGAATTAATAAAAGAAAAAGGAGATCACGGCTTGCTAATTGCAAGGAAACATATCTCATGGACATGTAAAGACTTTAAGGGAGCATCAAATTTGAGAAATAACTTGGTTAGAGCTGTTGATAAAAATGAAGTTAAAAATTTAATAATTAAAATGATTAAAACTTTGAATAATGAAAAAAATACATTAGCTTAAAACAAATTTATTTTTTTAATGAAAATTATTAGTAAAGAAACAAGTAAAAGAGTTTGTGATCATATGAATAATGATCACATTGATTCTGTTCACAAATATCTTATTCATTATGGAAAGATATCAAGATTTGAGAATGCTTATATGGAAGAAATTAGTAACAGTTATATAAAAATCAATTACGATGGCCAATCAGCAATTATCAATTTTAGGAATGAAATATCTGAAGAAGAAATTCATTCAACTTTAGTATCAATGATTAAAGAGATTAAATAATAAATATATTTATATAAAAAATCTAATTTTTATTTTCATAGTAATCAGTTATTTTTTTACATTCTTCAAATGAAAGGATGCTTAATCTAGATGTGGCTTTTATTTTTAGAATTACACAAACAGCTAATAAGTCAGAGCTATCAACATTAAGTGCTTCAGAAAGCTCTAGAACCCTAAGACCTTTCATAAGTATTAAAAAAATCCTTTTCTAAATTATCAAGAACCTTGAAATCAATGGGCTGCATTTTTCCCTAAACCTGCAACGAATGGAAAAGTTTGTTCATCTCCAAAAATATCTTCTGCTGAAGAATTAGAAATATTATTTTTTTTATTATCAGGCTTAATTTCCTCAATTTCATTAGAAATATTCTCTTTAATGTTATTTTCAATTTCTTTTGCTAATAAATTATTCGTATTAGAAAATATTGAAAAAACTAATACACATAAAAACAAAATAATTCTTTTCATAAAAAACAAATTTATCTAATACTATTTTCATACGCCAATAAAGTTATTAAGAAAAACTAGATAATTTTAAAACAAATCTAAATAAATCAAAATAAAAACAATATTCATCTTCCCAACTTATTTCTATTTTTAAATCTAATTAAAAAATAAAGACCTAGTAACAAAAGAATTGCCAAGGAGTACTGATTAAGAAAAACATAAACTATATATACGAGAAATGGGAACAGGCACGCCCTCTTAAAATTCAATTTCTGTTCCTTTGACATATTTTTCCAATTTAAATATTCTTCCCATTGAAAAATCTTCTTCATTTTTTTACTTCTATTTTTACGATTAAACATAACTTTATAAATATAGTCTTGATGATTCTTATGTTAATAAACAAAATTAATCTACAATATCAAAATAAGTTTTTTTCATTGAATAAAAATATTTTTTAAATAAAATATGAACTCAAAACCAGTTTGGAAAATAGAAAAAATTGTTTTACCTCAACATGCAGATCATGCAGGCGTAATGTGGCACGGTAAATATTTTAATTGGCTTGAAGAAAGCCGCATAAATGCACTTTCGGAAGTAGGTATAAGTTATTTCGAACTAATTAAAAATGGCATAGATTTACCTTTAATCAATACTTCAATAAAATATAAATCTCCTTTATTTCTTGGTGAAAAAATAATAATCGAGAGCGAATTCAATATTGATAAAAGTCCTAGGATTAATGTAATTTCAAAATTTCTTAACAAGAAAAATGAAATCTTAACGATTGCTGAAGTTAATTTAGTCTTAATAAATAAACTGAATTTTTCTATAATAAGAAAAAGGCCAGATTTCCTATCGGATGCCTTTAGTAAGTTAAACGGTTGAAACTATTATCCGCCAATTGAATGATTTATTAGATTATTAATTATGAATATATTTCAAGTTATTGATTCTTATCAATATGAAATGGAATCAAGATATCAAGAAAAATCAATGCTTACAAATCTTTTTACAGAACATAAATTTATAGGGTGGTTAGGGTTGTTTATAGTATTTTTCTCTATCTTTGCAATTTTTGTTTTTCAATTTCTTGAGTGGGAAAGTAATGACAATAATAAAAGTTAAGAAGATTTAATGCTTATAATTCAACTGAATGAATTAAAAAATGGCTATCTACTTAAAAATAACTAACCCTACAGAGGTTGTAAAAAAAAAGACTTCAAAATGGCTTACAGATATTACACCTGAAAGAATTGATAGAAAATTGGTCGAGGATGAAGTAATAAAAGGCATTATCGAGCAATTAACATTAGAAGGCATAAAAGGAGAAATATCAGCAATTAATGGGTTTGAAGTAAATGAATCTTCAGTAATAACAAAAAATAATTTTGTTATTAGAAAAACAAAAACTTTTTAGATCGAAAATAAAAATCTTTAATGAAATTTTTTTTTATTTTAATTATTTTTATCATTTTTTTAATTTTTGTAATTGTAAAAGAGTACCAAATAAAAAAGAAAAAGTTTAAATTAAATAATGCTTTAAATTCCAATTTCTTTATTCAAACAATTAATAATTCAATAGAAGAAAACAAATACAATTTGTTAGAGGAGAGGATCAGATTAAGGGAAATAGATGCTTACGGTAACGAGGATTATAAAAAATGGATTGGCAATCCACCTCTTGAGGAAAAAGCCATTGAGAAAAATATATTTAATGGATCCAAGCAATTTAAAGAGGGAATACCATACTTCTGGGAAAAAGTAATTTTAAAAAAATTTGGCAGTATAGAATTATTTTTCGAAAAGTGGAGATCATATTGTAATGAAAATCCTACTATTGATGATGAGATAATTGGATCTATTAGAAAGCTCGAGACCGAAGATTGGTTTGTATTCATAGCAAGTCAAATAGAGAAATCATGCTTAAACCTAATAGAAAAAAACTACTCAAATAAAAACAAGGAAAACTACAAAAAAGGAATTAGATTTGAGAATCATTGTATGGAAATTCTCAAACAAAATGGCTGGGAAGTAAAAGAAACCCCTAATACAGGAGATCAAGGGGTTGACTTAATTGCTTCAATAAATGATTTGAGAATATGTATTCAATGCAAAGATCATAAAAAAGCTATTGGAAATAAAGCAGTTCAGGAAATTTCAGCTGGTAAATTATATTGGAAAGGTACACATGCAATAATAGTCTCAAAATCAGGCTTTACAAAGTCTGCTCATCAACTAGCAAAATCAAATAAAGTGGAACTAATCAATGAATATCAATTAAAAGATTTAGAAAAGTTTATTCTTTAAAACGATCTATATCAATTGTGTTAAGCCCTCTTTGTAAAGTAAAAGTGTTGTAAAAATTCCTGAGGCCCACATTAAACCTCTAGCTGTTGGGATATTAAATACATATGCTCCAATATATAACAAACGAAAAATAGGATGAATCAATGCTGCAATTATTGCAATATTAGAATCAGTTAAAGTAATCAAACAAAGAAGACATGCGGGGGCATGTAGGGAAATACTTTCCCAACAATTTTGATGACACCAAACTGCTCTTTTTCCAAATGAAGGTAATTCATCGAATAAAGCCCTTGGAGCAGACATATTTTCAACAGAATATCCTGCTTTGACTCTCCCTATAGTTAATGGAATAATTGATAATAAAACAATTCCAACCGATAGACAAAGGCTCCAGGCAAAAGCTACTTGCATATAATTTAAATAATATTATTAGCTTAATAATTGAAGCTCGTTATCGTGATAAGTGAAAAATCATTACCATAGATTAAACTTTGCAAAAAATGCTGTAATTTATATTAAAAAAATCATTTATGGATATTTCAAAGGTAGTTTTAATTTTTGTCATAAGTTTACTAATATATTTTGCTTTTCTGTTTTTAGGATTTTTTCTTAAGGATAAAAATTTAAAGGCTCAGAATCTAAAAAAAGAAGAATAGATAATTAATGCCACAAAAATTTACTATTTTCTCAATATTTTTATATCTTTTTGGATATATTTCATGGAAATAAAATTTGATCCAAATAATAATGTGGGATATTGAAATTCAATAAGAAAGTTGCCTTTATATGAAAAAGTTTTATAAGTTTCTTAAAAGTTTTCTATTTATATCACTTTGGCTGATTTTATCCTCATTTTTAACCCAATATTGGAATACCTTTCATTGGGAATATATTTACTTAAACTTCAGAATTATATTTGATAAAGAATTTTGGTTTGTTATAGAAAAAATTCTTTTAGGATTTGATATTGGTTACTGGTTAGAAGAAGCACTAAAATTCTTAAGCTATGAAATACCTAAAGAATCATTTAAATATTTACCAATTTATTTCGTATTAAAGTCTATTTGGATAAAGAATTAATTTCTATTTTTAATAGATTTTAATAAATTCCTTGAAATTCTTGAATAAAGTCGGTGAATTTATTTTTCTTAAAACAAATAAAGTTCCTTTATCACCTCTACAGATTCTAAGCTTATCGCTTAAATAAGTTATCTCTAACCACCCTAATTGTTCATTATTTATTTCTTTCATAGCCTTTATATTTTTTCTTCCAAATTTAGGACCAATAACACCAGCATGTGTAAATTTAACCCCAATTTTTTTTTCATTTATGTAATTAAGTCTTATTAAAATGCCAGTACCAATAATTGATTTTATTCCTCTAGGTTTAAGTAAATTAATACCATTTAAATTTAAGGGATCAAGAATTTGAAGGTTATCAATAAAAGGAGAATATTTTAAAAAAGGACTATTAGAACTACTCCACCTAAGCTCCCAAACACCCTGCAAATCATATTTATCTTTGGTAAAGGAAAAATTATGATCAATTTCAAGTTGTTCGGCAATAGGACGTATACTCTCTGAATTTGGAGATTTAAGAAGTAAATTTAATAAATTATTTTCGGTTTCCATTTAATAAACGCTGGAGCATATAGCTAAGGATAAATACTTACCTCCATGTGCTATATTCTACCCAGAATATGTTGATTTGATGACAAAGAGCTATTGGCTAAAGAAAATTTCAATTCCAAATGCTGATTTATTTCTTGAATATATAAGGACAGTATTGCCTTGGATTAAATCTGTGGGAGGGGTAATAGTAAAAAGAGATTTAATACAAGAATCAACCTCAAATGAATGGGATGGAGGGCAGCTTGGATTAGTAATTGAATTCGAATCAAAATTTGCTGCTAAAAAAGCATTTTATTCTGAAGTATTCCAAAAATATCTGCAGTCGAGAGATCTAATGGAACTAGTTACTATAAGTACTCTTTAAAAAAATAAACCAATATCGACCTCACACAAACAACTTATAAGTATTTATTACTATTAAATTATTTATGTAATATTTATAACTTCACTAGCAATAGCATATTTTGCAAAATTTAATTGTAAAAGTAACCCGTTAATCAAATGAACTATTCAACAGAAAAAGATGATTATTTGATGACAACTCCATATACAAAAAAAATTCAGCAAAAATTTGAAAAGGTTAAATCTTTTTTAGAGCAAAATGGATTTAATCCTTCATCAGAGAGCTTAATGCAAGATATAGTTAGTTCAGAAGAATATATTGCTAAAAATGGCTTATAAAATATCAGAATATATTCAGAGTCCTTAAATAATAAAAACCGCCTATTAGAAAAGGTAATAATATTCCAATAAATAAAAATATGGATTTCTTTGATTCGCCTTCTGATATGGGGTTAATTTCTGGTTCAATTGCAAAACCATTTTGTCTACCACCGCTTTCGGTTGTATAACCTTTTTTATTCATAGGAAACATAATGTATGCAGATTATCTCATACAAAAACTTATTTAAAAAAAATTTTTACATTTAGAATTAAACTAATTTTAAGTTCTAATAATTGATTTCAATCTGAGATTTCAATTTTGCAGCTTTTTTTAAAAGACCTACAACTTCCTTACGGCCAGTAGCAAACTCAGCCTTGTTAAGTAACTCGCTATATTTTTTTGTGATTTCTCTATGGTCCATTTTGGGTGTTATCTTCTATAAATTATAAAGTTACTAAAAAAAGTTTTTGTATAAAAGATATCAAAAAAGAGTTTAAGTACCTTTACCTATTTAAACCAACCTTTTTTCTTTGGTTTAATCTCTTCTTTAATAACTTCTTTTTTTCTCCCAAATAATCCCTTTTTTTGGACTGTTAAATTCTCTTCAACAGGTTTAGATTTTCTGGTGAATAAGCCTTTTTTAGGTTCTTTTTTGATTAATTCTTTTTTGTTGGATATCTTTGTTTTTTTAGGATTTGATTTTGAATTTTTGGGTTTGCTATCTGCGAATAAAGTTTGATATATAAAAAAACCAAAAACAGCAAAAAAGCCTAATGCCTGTACTAGAGCAGTTCCAAGATTATCAAACATTTAGGCCTCGACTTTAAATAGAGATTCTTTTTCTTTCGCTTCTATACATTTTTTATCATCAGATAAGCATTCAATTTCTGCCTTCTTCTCAGTATGAGAACTGCAGGCACCTGCATTTGCATTAGATATTGAAAACAAAGTTAGTACCCCTAAAATTAAGGCGAATGAGGTGTTAATAGGTTTCATGAGTTTTATTTTTATTATGGAAAAATAATTTCGCAATTGCGAAGATAATCTTCTCTTCTGCTAAAAGTATCCCCTTTTTATATATCTATTTGTAGTAATTAACTAAATCGATAATTAATATTGCTAGTAATGAAAAACCTAAAATGAAAGGTAAATAAGGATATTTATTTAAAATTTTGTTTAGTTGATTTTTCGATGTTTGTTTTTCCTTTTTCTTTTCTCTAGGTGGTAAGCCTAACTCTTCCCTTCTCTTAGCTTCTCCCATAATTTTTAAACTATTTATGACTATTCTATATACCTAGTAGTAGTATTTATTGTTCTAGATTTAAATTATTAACGGTTAATTTAATTTAAATTTTGGATATATTAAAAATACATAAAAAAATAACATGATAGAAGTAGTTTGGTCAGTAAATATAATGATTGCAATTCTTATTATTGGTGTTGCCTGGGTTCTTTATTACATATTTACTTATGATCAAAAATTTACTTCCTAGATAAATGTCAGATAAAGATCTAAGTAATTTTTTAAAAAAAATTGAGCAACTTAATCAAATTGCTGAGCTAATAAAAAATAATCCTAGTAAAAAGTTATCCCTTTCAAAATGCAAGAATCATGATGAAGTAATTAAATTAACCACTGAATGGGGGTTTGATATTGGTAAAAGGTGGGGAGAATATTAATTGATTTTATTACCAGCATTATTAAAATTGCCATCAACATCAAATTAAATTCCTAAGATTAATTAGTATTTCTTGTATTGGAGTC
>QCNA01000004.1 GCA_003213375.1 Prochlorococcus sp. AG-424-A03
TAAAAACATACCAATATTAGATGCAGATCATTTTGCAAGAGAATTAATCAAACCAAATACATATGGATATAAGAAAATTTTAGATTATTTTGGAAATAAAATTATTGATAATAAAAGCAATTCAGCAAGGGAAATAAACAGAAAACTTTTAAGGAACATTATTTTTAAACATTCAGCAAGCAAGGAATGGATTGAAAAACTTCTTCACCCCTTAATTAAAGAAAGAATGATAAAAGAATGCAGTCAATACAGAAATAATCAAACTATAGTATTGGTTATTCCATTATTATTTGAAGCAAAATTTGAAGATATTTGCACTGAAATATGGTTAGTTAAATGTCCTAAAGAACTGCAAATAAAACGACTTATCACAAGAGATAAAATTAGCGAAAAAGAGGCATATAACTTGATAAATTTTCAATTAAGTTTTGAAGAAAAAAGAAAATTCTCAGATATTATTTTAGAGAATTCGGATGATCAAAATAAATGGATCAATACGATAAAAGAGATTCTTTAACCTTTAGCTATTTAATTTTTCCATAAGAAGTTTATTTGCAAGTTTAGGGTCAGCTTTACCTTTTGTTCTTTTCATAAGTTGACCAACAAAAAAACCAAGTAACTTAGTTTTACCATTTTTAAATGCTTGAACTTCATTTGGATGTTCATTTATAAGTTCATCAATTATTGGTAAAATACTTGAAGAATCAGATATCATTGCCAACCCTTTTTCTTCAACTAATTTTTTCGGAGAAATATTTTTTTGAATAAGTTCAGGTAAAATTTCTTTTGCAATTTTTCCACTAATTATATTTTTTGAAATCATGTTAATCATTTCAGCAAGATTTTCAGGACTAAGCTTTAATTCACTAAAACTAAGTTTGTTTGATTTTAAATAGCCCACAATATCGCTTGTTACCCAATTTGAAGCTAGTTTGGCCTCGGCACCATTTGCTACTGTTTCTTCAAAAAAGTTTGCCATGCTTATTTCATCAGAAATTACCCTTGCATCATATGCAGACAACCCAAATTGATTTACATATTTATTTCTTTTCTTTGAAGGTAATTCTGGTAGTTCTTTAAACCATATTTCTTTTTGGGCTTTTGATATTTCAATTGGACCTAAATCAGGATCAGGAAAATATCTATAGTCACTGCTACCTTCTTTTAATCTCATACTTTTCGTTAATTGCTTAGCTTCATCCCATAACCTTGTTTCTTGAAATATTTTTCCTCCATTTTCATAAACATCTATTTGTCTGGATATCTCATAGTCACAAGCCTTTTGAATTGCAGAAAATGAATTCATATTTTTTATTTCCACTTTGGTACCAAAGGGAGCATTGGGGCCTTTTCTAACTGAAATATTGACATCACAGCGTAATGAACCCTCTTGCATATTTCCGTCTGATACACCTAGATATCTAACTGTTCTTCTAATCTCTGAAGCATATTCAGATGCCTCTTTCCCTGATCTAATATCTGGTTTACTTACAATCTCACAAAGTGCTATTCCAGCACGATTGTAATCAACTAAAGAATACTTAGAGCCAGCTAATCTATCACTACCTGAATGGACTAGTTTTCCTGCATCTTCTTCCATATGTAGCCTTTCTATCCCAATTTTTTTGATGTAAGGTTCTTTATCCTTTTCAATTATTTCAACTTCTAACCAGCCATTTTCAGCTAGTGGCTCATCAAATTGTGAAATTTGATAATTTTTAGGCAGATCAGGATAAAAATATTGTTTTCTATCAAATTTACAATGTTCTGCAACATCTAAATTTAATGCTAAGGAAGTTTTTACAGCATACTCAAGAACAGTCTCATTCAAAACAGGGAGAGTTCCTGGCAACCCACACACTACAGGATCTATATGTGTATTAGGTGCATCACCAAAAGCTGTTGACGCAGATGTAAATATTTTACTTTTCGTATTAAGCTGTACATGAGTTTCCAAACCAATCACAGCTTCCCAAGATTCCAAATTGTTCATTATAAAAAGTCTCTTTATTAATATTATTGGATATAAAGGAAAAGAGGACCAAAACACAAATAAAAATATGAATTATTAAATGGCACAAGAAACCAAAAATTCAATATTAATCATTGGCGGTGGACTTTTAGGCTTATCTATTGCTTATGAATTTTCTAGAAATAACTTTAAAGTTTTAGTTTTAAGCAAAAACAGAAATGAATCAGCTGGATTTGTTGCTGCAGGAATGTTAGCTACTCACGCCGAAGGACTCGAAAACGAACTACTAAAATTTGGTCAAGAAAGTCAAAATCTAATTCCAAAGTGGATAAAAAGTATTGAACAAGATAGTAATATTAAATGCGGTTTAAAAAAATGTGGCATAGTAGTTCCCTTTAAAAACATAGAAGATCTTGAAAAGTTTCCCACTTATGAATATGGAAAATATTTAAATCACAAAGATCTTCAAACAGAAATTAATGGGATGAATTCTATTTGGAAACATGGTTTACTTTTTGAACAAGATGGTCAAATAGATAACCGAAGAAGACTGATGCGTGCTCTTGAGAGAGCATGCTCCTTGCATGGAGTCGAATTTCAAGAAGGATCAGAGGTAGAGGATTTGACATTCGAAAAAAATAAAATTACAGGTGCAACAGTTTTATGTGCCACTGGTGAACTAAAAAAAATTAACTGCGAAAAAGCAATTATATGCAGCGGTGCTTGGAGTAAAAAAATTTTTAAGAAGATTCCAGTCTTTCCTGTAAAGGGACAAATGCTATCAATACAAGGTCCAACAAATTTTTTGAAAAGAGTTATTTTTGGTCCAAAAACTTATCTAGTTCCCCGAAATGATGGACTTATTATAGTTGGAGCGACAGTTGAAAAAGATTCAAAATTTAATCAGGGTAATACTCCTAATGGAATAAAACAACTGCAAGAAGGCATTCGCTCCCTATTGCCAGAAGCTATTAATTGGCCACAAATGGAACATTGGTGGGGATTTAGACCATGCACACCAGATCTTAAACCAATAATTGGAAAATCAAAAATTGAAAATCTTTTTATAGCTACAGGACATTACAGAAATGGAGTTTTATTTTCTGCAATAACAAGTGATCTTCTTTTGAAAATAGTTCAAAATAAAAATCTCAAAGAAATAGAAAAAAGCTTTTTAGAAAAATTTAGTTTAGATAGATTTGCGATTTAAATTTTAATTTTCAGATCGCCATTTCGAATCAGAAGTTTCCCACTCACATAATTCCTCTTCGTTAAACCATAGATCAATTTCAAATTTTGCTGTATCTTCTCCATCAGAACCATGAATAATATTCCTCCCAATATCAATAGCTAAATCACCTCTAATTGTTCCGGGCTCTGCTTCCAGAGGTTTTGTTGCACCTATTAGTTTTCTAGCACTCAAAATAACTCCTTCGCCTTCCCACACCATTGCTACAACAGGCCCACTTGAAATAAAGTCTACTAAATCACCAAAAAAGGGTCTTTCTCTATGTACTCCATAATGATTTTGAGCAAGTTCTTTTGAAGGAATTAATTGCTTTAATCCAACCAATTTAAATCCTTTTTTTTCAAATCTGCCAATAATATCAGCAACATATCCTCTTTGAACTCCATCTGGTTTTATTGCGATAAAGGTTCTCTCTTTGGTCATTTAGTTAATAATCACTCTATGTATATTCAACTTTTGGGTGGTAACTTGGCAAGTAATCATTAAAATAAAAGATATTGTTTTGAGTTATTTTCAAAAACATTTATTAATCACTAAGACATAAATTGACCAATTTTGAGCCGAAAAAATTAAAGAATATTTGGACTATTGAAGATAGTATTTCGACTTATAACATAGACAAATGGGGAGATAAATATTTTTCTATAAATTCCAAAGGAAATATATCAGTAACTAAAGATATAAAATCTGAAAATAAAATTGATCTTTTTAAGCTTGTCAAAGAACTTAAGAGTAGAGAAATAAATCCTCCATTAATCATAAGATTTAATGATATCTTGAAAGATCGCATAAATGCATTACATGACTCTTTTTTAAAAGCAATAAAAACCTATAAATATAAGAACATTTATCAAGGCGTTTTTCCTGTCAAATGTAATCAACAGAAAAATGTCCTAGAAAAGATAATAGAGTTTGGTAGCCAATGGAATTTTGGTTTAGAAGTAGGAAGTAAATCAGAACTATTAATTGGTCTTGCACTTCTTGAAAACCAAAATTCATTATTAATATGCAACGGATATAAAGATAAAAAATATATTGAGATTGCCACTTTGGCCAGAAAGCTCGGCAAAAATCCAATAATAGTTATTGAACAACGAGATGAGGTAAAAAGAATTATTCAAGCAGTTCAAGAACTTAATGCGACTCCATTGATAGGAATTAGAGCAAAGTTATCAAGTAAAAGTAGTGGTAGGTGGGGTAAATCTATTGGAGATAATTCCAAATTTGGATTATCAATCCCAGAAATTGTGTTGACAATAAAAGAACTAAAAGAAGCAAATCTTATCAACGAAATGAAATTGCTCCATTTTCATATAGGCAGTCAAATAAGTGATATTGCTGTAATCAAAGACGCATTACAAGAAGCGAGTCAAATATATGTTGAACTATGCAAACTAGGAGCCCCAATGCAATATATCGACGTTGGGGGAGGATTAGGAATAGATTTTGATGGAACTAAAACCTCCTCCAACACATCTACTAATTATTCTCTTCAAAATTATGCTAACGATGTAATTGCAACTATTAAGGATTCATGTGAATTAAATAATATCAAGCATCCAACCATAATCTCAGAAAGTGGAAGAGCAATAATTAGTCATTGTTCAGTTTTAATTTTTAATGTCTTAGGAACAAGCCATGTTAGTTCCAAACTACAAATTTTTGATAAAAAAAATCAACAATTAATAGTTTCAAATTTACTTGAAACTTTCTATGAATTAAAAAAACTTAAAAATAAAAAAATAAATTTATCTCAAATAATTGAACTATGGAATGATGCAAAAAAGTTTAAAGAAGATTGCTTAGTCGCTTTTAGATTAGGATTTTTAAGTTTGTCAGAAAGAGCTTATGCCGAGGAACTTACTTGGGCTTGCGCAAAAGAAATTTCTAATAACCTGAATAATGATGAAATCAATCATCCGGATTTATCTGAAATTACAGAAACTCTTGCATCAACTTATTATGCAAATTTATCTATCTTTAAATCTATTCCCGATAGCTGGGCAATAAATCAAATTTTCCCAATAGTACCAATTCATAGGCACTTAGAGGAGCCGTTCTGCAAAGGCAACTTTGCAGATTTAACTTGTGATTCAGATGGGAAACTAAATAATTTTATTGATGATGGAAAAATTAAATCGTTACTAAATTTACATAAGCCAGAGGTAGATAAAGATTATCTAATTGGAATTTTTATGACTGGAGCCTATCAAGAAGCATTAGGAAACTTGCACAATTTATTTGGCAATACAAACGTTGTTCATATAGACATAAATCAAGATAATTCATATAAGGTCAAAAATATAATTAAAGAGGACAGTAAATCTGAAATTTTGCAATTATTAGATTACAGTTCAGCTTCTTTGGTTGAATCTATAAGAATTAATACTGAATCAGCAATTGATCAAAAACAATTAACTATTGAAGAAGCAAGGAAATTAATGGATCAAATCGAAATTAGTCTCAGAAAAAGTAGTTATTTATCAGAATGACTATGCTAGTGTTTTTTGCAAATAATTTTTAGCATAATCTAGAGCATCACTTAACTTATCAGGATCTTTAGCACCTGCTTGAGCAAAGTTAGGCTTTCCTCCTCCTCCTCCCGAACAAATTCTTGCAATCTCATTAATTAATTTACCTGCATGCAGTCCTATTTTTACTGCATCATCTCCTAAAGAAACTACAAATAACAACTTTCTATTTTCTGGATTTGGTATTCCACCAAGAATCACTATTGCTTTATTCCCCAAATGAGAAGTTAAATTAAGTGCTGCAGATTGCAAAGAATTCCCATCTAAGCCATCAATCTGATTTACTAAAATTGAAAAAGAATTTACTATTTCTGCGGATGATTTTATAGAAGAGTATTTAAAATATGCAATTTCTTCTTTCATTTTTTGTATCTCTTTATTCTTACTAATAAGTTCTGCTTGCAAATTATTAACCCTTTCAAAAAGTTGATTAGGATTTGCTTTTAACAAATCACTTAGTTGGTTTACTAAAGCATTTCTATCACTGAAATAGTCTAATGCTGATTGGCCTGATAATGCTTCGATTCTTCTTACTCCGGCTGAGATTCCTTCCTCACTAATTATTTTGAAAGAACCTAATTCGGATGTAGTTTTAACATGTGTGCCACCACAAAGTTCCATTGAAACTCCTGGTACATTAACAACGCGCACCTCATCATCATATTTTTCTCCAAACATGGCGATTGCGCCCTTTTCAAGAGCCTCACTCTTAGACATATTTTTTATTTCTAAGGCATGATTTTCCATAATCCAAGATTTAACTAAAGTCTCAATCTTAGAAATTTGATCTTTGGAAATAGGATTTGAGGAATTAAAGTCAAATCTTAATTTATTAAAAGCTACTAATGAACCTTTTTGTCCAACACTTTCATCAACAACTGATTTAAGTGCAGATTGTAATAAATGAGTAGCTGTATGATTTGCAGCAGCCTTAGCTCTATTAGAGGAGCTAACACTAGTATTAACTTTTTGTCCAATAGTTAATATTCCTTTTTTTATCGTTCCAAAATGTAAAAAAACATTTTTCTTTCGTATAACATTATCAACCAAGACCTCTACATCTTTTGAAAATATCGTTCCAATATCGCCAACTTGCCCGCCAGATTCTCCATAAAAAGTAGTCTGATCAAGAACTATTAAAACTTTCTGACCTTCACTTGCTTGGTTAACTGATGTTGAATCCAAGAATATACCCTTTATTTCAGCTTCGGAAAGAAGTGAATCATAACCATTAAAAACAGTTTTGTTAAAAAGATCTATTTCTCGCTCTAATGATCCCTCTAATGTTAAATCAATATTATTTGAAGCAGCTTTAGCTCTCTCTTTTTGTGCATTCATTTCTTCTTCAAAACCCTTTACATCTACACTGATACTATTTTCTTCTGCAATTTCTACAGTAAGTTCCAGAGGGAATCCATAAGTATCATAAAGTTCAAAAGCTTTAAAACCAGAAATTAATTTCTGCCCTGAAGAAATTATCTCATCTAGCAATTTCTCTCCTCTTTCAAGAGTTTCCCTAAATCTTATTTCTTCAATTTTTATCTCATTCAAAATTAAATCATTATTATTTTTTAAATCAGGATAATTATTTTGCATTAAATTGATCCCGACTGTAGCAATATGAGGTAAAAATTCATTTGTTATACCTAATAATCTCCCATGTCTGACCATTCTTCTAATAAGCCTTCTTAATATATATCCCCTGCCGAGATTACTTGCTGCTACTCCATCAGAAATTAAATGAATGACAGCTCTTGTATGATCACCAATGATTTTTAAAGAGATTTTGTTTTTTTCATCTGAAGAAAAATAATCAATATTTGCAATCTCACAAATTTTTTGAATGATAGGAAAAATTAAATCTGTCTCATAATTATTTTGCTTTTTTTGTAGTATTTGAGCCATCCTTTCAAGACCCATTCCTGTATCAATATTTTTAAATTTTAAATCTGTCAATTTTCCATTAGGGTCACGATTATATTGCATAAAAACAAGATTATAAAATTCAATAAACCGATCTCCATCTTCTAAATCAATATTCTGCAAACCCTTTTCAGGATGAAAATCATAATAAAGTTCTGAACAAGGTCCACATGGACCTGTTTTTCCAGATGACCAAAAATTATCTTCTTCACCTAGTTTCACTATCCTATCTGGATGAATACCAATTTCCTCTCTCCAAATTTTTGCAGACTCTTCGTCTTCGTGAAAAACACTCACAATTATATTTTCAACAGAAAGTTGATAAATATTAGTAACTAATTCCCAAGCCCATTGAATAGCCTCTCTTTTAAAATAATCTCCAAAAGAAAAATTACCAAGCATTTCAAAAAAAGTGTGGTGTCTAGCTGTAACTCCAACGTTTTCTATATCGTTTGTTCTGATGCACTTTTGGCTAGATGTAGCCCTTTTTGATGGTCTTTCTTTTAAACCTAAAAAAACTGGTTTAAAAGGTAGCATTCCAGCAATTGTGAGCATAACCGTAGGGTCATCTGGAATCAAAGATGCACTTGGAATGATTTTATGTAATTTTTCACTATAAAATTTTAAAAAAGCAGTTCTTATCTCATCTCCAGTAACTATTTTTTTTATTAGTTGAGCTGTCATTTACCCAGAATAGGAAGATTAAAAATAAAAGAAAAGCGTAATTTCGGTTATTTCGCAAAAATAATCACGCGAATTTATATTCTATATAACTAAAGTTAATTTATAAAGCTAATTATTCTATGATAGCCTCTGCCCAGACAAGTAATTCTAAATTGGCACAAACTAATAACAAGTTGACGGTTCAATCTCAAAACTTTGCTGATGATTCTTGTGCCATAAGATCTTTGGATTGGGATCGCAGTAGATTTGATATTGAATTTGGTTTAAGAAATGGAACTACTTACAATAGCTTTATTGTTAAAGGCGAGAAACTAGCAATTATTGATACTAGTCACGCAAAGTTCGAAGAATTGTGGTTTGAAGAATTACTGAAAAAGTTAAATCCGCAAGAAGTTGATTATCTAATTACTAGCCATACAGAACCTGATCATTCTGGATTAATAGGTAATCTTTTAGAATTAAATCAAAATATCACAGTAGTTGGATCAAAATTAGCACTTAAATTTATTGAAGATCAAATACATATTCCCTTTAAACGTCTAGAGGTTAAGAGTGGAGAGTTTTTAAATCTCGGAACTAATCCTAATAGTGGTTTAGAACATAATATTGAATTTATAAGTGCACCAAATTTACATTGGCCAGATACCATATTTTCATATGATCACAGCACAAATGTTCTCTATACATGTGATGCATTTGGACTCCATTATTGTTCTGACGAATTTTTTGACACCGATCAAAAAGAAATATACGATGATTTCCGTTTTTATTACGATTGCCTTATGGGTCCAAACGCTAGAAGCGTTATGCAAGCAATTAAAAGAATAGATAAGCTACCTGAATTAAAAACAATAGCTGTTGGTCATGGGCCTTTGCTCCATAATCAGGTCAATTTTTGGAAAGGAAAATATCTAGAATGGAGTAGTAATAAAAGCAAAGGCAATGATTTTGTATCAGTATGCTACATAAGCGACTATGGTTATTGTGATCGACTAAGTCAAGCGATATCGCATGGAATAAGCAAAGCAGATGCTCAGGTTCAGTTAATTGATTTAAGATCTTCTGACCCGCAAGAATTAACAAGTTTAATTTCCGAATCAAAAGCAGTAGTCATTCCCACATGGCCAGTAGACTCAGATAATGAATTAAAAGAATCTCTCGGTACTTTATTTGCAGCACTAAAACCAAAACAATTTACTGCTGTTTATGATGCATTTGGTGGAAATGATGAACCTATAGATTCCTTAGCAAATAAATTAAGAGAACTCGGTCAAAAAGAAGCTTTCTCCCCCTTAAGAGTTAAAAATATTCCACATCCCATTGTTTATCAACAATTCGAAGAAGCTGGAACTGACTTGGGTCAATTGATCAATAAAAAGAAGAATATTGCCTCTATGAAGAGCCTTGATTCAAATTTAGATAAAGCGTTAGGTAGATTAAGTGGTGGATTATATGTAGTTACAGCTAGCCAAGGCGAAGGTTCTACATTTAGACAAAGTGCAATGGTCGCAAGTTGGGTTAGTCAGGCAAGCTTTTCTCCACCAGGTATTACAGTTGCAGTAGCAAAAGATAGAGCTATTGAATCATATATGCAAGTTGGGAAAGGTTTCGTTGTAAATATTCTGAGAGAAGATAACTATCAAAAAATGTTCAGACATTTTTTAAAAAGATTTGCCCCTGGAGCTGATAGATTTGCAGATGTAGATGTAATTAGCAACATCGCTGAAGGAGGACCAGTTCTTTCAGATTCACTCGCCTTTTTAGATTGTAAAGTTAGTTCTAGGCTAGAGACTCCAGACCATTGGATAATTTACGGAATTGTTGAAAATGGTAACGTTTCTGACTTATCATGCAAGACAGCAGTTCATCACAGAAAAGTTGCTAATCACTATTAAAAAATAAGTCTTTAAAATGTCAGATATTAATATAGGCTTACTTGCAGAAAATCAAAACTTATCAGAATTTGAAATTACCGAAAATTTTTCTTGTGTAAGATTCTTAGACAAAAATAAAGAAAGATTTGAACTTGAATTTAACCTTGAAAAAGGAACCTCTTTTAATACTTTTTTGATTAGAAGTCATGAAGAACTTTTTATTATTCATCCACCTGAGAAACAATATTTAAATTCATTTAATAAAGTAATTTCTAGGTTTTGCCATCAATTTACATTAAATAAAATCAACTTCATTTCTGGTCACATTAATCCCCAAATTATTGAAACCATAAAAAATATAAGTACCCAATTTCAAAACACAACTATTACTTGCTCTAATCCAGGTTATAAACTTATTAGCGAACTTTGGAATCAAAGAAATCCTACCCTAAAAAACTTTATTGAAATTCAATTACCTGAAGTAAAGATAATCAAAAAAGAACTTAATTTAGAATTAGATAACATTTCACTTGAGTTAATTCCTATTCCAACAGCACGTTGGCCTGGTGGACTGATAATTTATGAACGTAATCAAGAAATACTTCTTAGTGAAAAAATTTTCTCTGCACATATTGCATCTAAATATTGGTCTGAAACAAATCGAGTTAGTACTGAAATTGATAGGAAACATTTTTATGATTGCTTGATGGCACCAATGTCTAATCAAGTAGTATCAATAACTGAAAAAATTGTAGATTATGACATTAAAACCATCGCACCATTACATGGTCCCGCGATCGAATATAGCTTAAAAAGCTTTTTAAATGACTATATTAGATGGGGTGAGAATCTCTCAACAAATAATGCTAAGATCGCTCTGATATATGCAAGTGCTTATGGAAATACAGCCTCAATAGGTGATGCATTGGCTAAAGGGATTAATAGAACTTCTGTAGAAGTTGAAAGTATTAATTGTGAATTTACACCTAATGATGTACTTGTGAAATCTATCCAAAATGCTGATGGGTACTTAATTGGCTCACCCACATTAGGTGGTCACGCCCCAACTCCGATAGTTAGTGCATTAGGAACATTGTTAGCAGAGGGTAATAGAGATAAGCCAGTCGGAATTTTTGGCAGTTTTGGCTGGAGCGGCGAAGCTATAGATTTACTTGAAACAAAATTAAAAGACGGTGGTTTTAAGTTTAGTTTTGACCCTATAAGGATTAAATTTAGTCCAAATAAGCCAAAGATTAAAGAGTTAGAAGAAATAGGAACACACTTTGGAAGAAAAATCATAAAAAAAGCAAAGAAAAAACCCAGAAAATCAGATACTGGAATGATTACAAGCAAAACGGATCCAAAGTTACAAGCTCTTGGAAGAGTAATTGGTTCACTTTGTGTCCTGACAGCTTCTAAAGGCAAAGATGAGAATAATATTAAAGGAGCTATGCTTGCATCTTGGGTTAGTCAAGCAAGTTTTTCTCCGCCCGGGTTAAGTATTGCAGTAGCAAAAGATAGATCGGTAGAGTCTCTTCTGCAAATAGGAGATTCATTCGCTTTAAATATTCTTAGTGAAAAAGATTTTAAAGAACCTTTGAAAAGATTCACAAAGCCCTTTGCACCTGGAGAAGATAGATTTGAGGGAATAAAGATTGAATTAACTCCTAATGAACAGATAATCATCCCTGAATCGCTCGCATGGTTAGATGCTTCTGTAAAAGAGAGAATGGAATGTGGAGATCATTGGGTAATTTACGCCGAAGTACTACACGGTAATATACTAAGATCCGATAGTCTAACGGCAGTTCATCACCGCAAAACAGGGGCTAACTATTAAATTTATTTATCTAATTTATGACTGAAACAAAAGATCTAATAATCATTACGGCTAGTTGTGGTAAAAATCTAGAACTTTCTGAAAAATTTCTTGAAAAAAGTAATGAACTTAAAATAAATTCTGAAATTTTAGATCTTACCACTCTTGATATTCCATTATTTAATCCAAGAATTCACAGCAAAGAAAATATTCCAAATGAAATAAAAAAATTAAAAAAAAAGCTTTTCAAAATTGAAAGATGGGTAATTTGTGCGCCTGAATATAATGGATCCATACCTCCCATTCTCTCCAACTTCATAGCATGGCTTTCTATTTCAGGAGATGACTTTAGGAATTTATTTAATGGTCAACCGATTGCAATTGCAACATTTTCTGGTGGCATAGGGTTAGAACTGCTGACCTCATTACGCATTCAATTAGTGCATTTAGGAAGTCAAGTATTAGGGAGACAACTTTTGTCCTCATATAGTAAACCTATAGATACAAAAACTATTGAAGATATTATTCAAAGACTTTTACAAATGAACAAATTAAAAACATAAACATTTAAAACCTAATTAAATATTATCCTTTTTCATTCCAAACTTTCAAAATTTCTCTAGCCATAGGCAATGCATGAACAGACCCCCCACCGGGCGTATTTTGTGCAAAAGCAACTACAAGTAATTCGCTTTTTTCAGAAGGAGTAAAGCAAACGAACCAAGCATGATCTAATCCACCTTCGCCATCTTCAGCAGTTCCAGTTTTGCCTGAAACTGGAGGTAAATTTGAAACCCCATAATTAATTGATACTCCTGTGCCAGACTCTACGACTTTCCTGAGACCACTTTTTATCAACTGGATATTATTTGAGTCAATATCGATTTTTATAGGTTTTTTATCTGAAAGATTTTCTTCATCATTTTTAACCAAATAGGGAGTAACTAGATAACCTCCATTTGAAATTGCAGCATATGCTCTGGCAATTTGAATAGGGGTAACTTGTACAACAAATTGTCCAATAGACATACTCGCAATATCTTCTGGAACCCAGGGGGTTCTTCCTGGTTGCCCCCAACCTCTGCCTTCTTTAGCCCATTCACTACTCGCTACTAATCCTATATTTTCTTGTTCAGAAATTTCAATTCCAGATAAGGAATTAAAACCTAGCTTTCGTGAGATCTTATGAATTTCATCTACTCCAACTCCATAACCTACTTGATAAAAAAAAGTATTACTAGAAACTCTTAAGGCATCTTCATAACCTATTACCCCAAAGCCTAAGTCATTATGCTCTCTAAAACATTGGCTCCCATAAGTTATACATGGTTTCGTATCTAACATGGTTTCTCTGGGGAATTTTCCACTTTCCAAGCCAGCTAAAGCCGTTACAATTTTCCAAACGCTCCCTGGATCGTAAGCATTTAATGCTCTATTAAATAATGGTTTTTCAGGAGAATTAAAAAGCTTATTATATTCTTCCTCAGGTTTAAAATCCTTTGAGAAAAAATTTAAATCAAATGTAGGTTTACTTGTCATTGCTCTTATAGCACCATCTCTTGGATCCATTACTATTATGGCTCCAGCTTTTTTATCTTTAAGAACTTCCTCAGCGACTAATTGCAGATTAAGGTCGATTGTTAGTTCAATATCATTACCTTGTACTGGAGGTTTTACACCTAATGATCTTTGAAATTTTCCTAATGAATTCACTTCAACCATTTCTCCACCCCATTCACCTCTTATATAATCTTCGTAAACATATTCAATTCCAGTTCTACCGATTAAATCATTTAATTTATAACCATTCTTAGATAAGGTTTTATATTCTAATTCAGTAATTGGCTGAGTATACCCAATTACATGGGCAGCAAGGGATTTATAAGGATAATTTCTAATTAATTTGGTAGCTATTTCAAAACTAGTTAAATTACCTTCATTCTCCTTAAATTTTATTAATTGATCTACATTTAAGTCCTCAAGAATAATTACTGAAAGTTTCTGATTTTTAAGACCATCAGAGTATTTTTTATGAATTACTTTACTATCAATATTTAACAATTTAGAAATAGTCGATTTATGTTTTTCCCAATTGCTTTTTTTAATAGACTGAGGCTTTATTATTAAAGAATATTTAACTCTACTATCTGCTAAAACATAACCGTTTTTATCAAGTATTCTTCCGCGTATTGGCTGTGAAGCAATAAGTCTGATCCTATTCTCATCTGACATCTTCTTAAAAGATTCATAATTTAAAAGTTGTAAAAAAATTAACCTTAATAGTATTAATAAAAAGGAAACAGAAGAAAAAATAAGTAAGACTAGAGGTTGTCTTTTTAATGAAAAAACGTTTTTATGAGGATTTGTTTTTATCAAAAATATAAAATTTATTTAAATATTGTTTTTTCCAATAAAGCAATAGTTGATTTTATTTCTTTAAGTTTTACAATTAAATCTTTATAATTACTCTCTTCAGAGTTCACATTAAAACCATCCTTTTCAATATTATTTGAATTCAAATTTCCACTCATAAACTTTTTCCTTATTTTAAGCAATTATTCCAATTAATATAATTTTAAATAAAAAATTTATTTTTTAAAAATTAAATTAACTTAGATATTTAAAAAATTATCAAAAACAAATTAATTCAATTGATCTAAATTTTGTTCAAAGTAAGGATTACAACTATTCTTTGATATCCCTAAAGACCATCCAACAAATGAAGAAATAAATATTGTGACGATTAACGGCATAATTGCTTGTTGAGTATTTACAAGGCCAAACCATTCTCTCCAACTACTAAAAAATCTTTCTCTTTGAAATTTTCTTTTTTCATTTTCCAATAATCTGGCTTTTTTGGCGAAAGATTTTGTTACCCACTTTTCGAAAGGAATCTTTTTTATTATCGCCATTTTTCTCTCCACTTCCAATAATTGACCGGAACTGAGATGAGGATGAAATGTACTTATCAATTCAAGAGTTTTTAAAAACATCTCAACAGTTGCATCTTTTATTAGCTTTTGCTCATGAGTTAAATCAGCCCATTCTATTTCTGGATAAAAACGATTTCTATTTGGTGAAATTTGATCCTCTGACATTTGACCAGGTTCTCTGAGCCATCTATTAGTATTTTCATCAAATCTCCGCCAATATAGAAAAGGATTAATAAAAATTGTTTTACCAGATACTTTGACTACATCTTGTTGAAGATGATTAGTTATCTTTCTTTCAGAATTTTTCGATTTTATCAAAAGTCTAAATTAATAATCTAATTAAAGATTATCTTTTATTGACTATTTTTCCAGAAATATAAAAAATTATCCCATGAATATTAAGTTATTGATAACTGCCAGCGCTTCTTTAAATAATTACAGTATTCGCAATTTAAGGAAGGTTTTGGAAAAACATCCGAACGTAATAAATTAACCGTATCAATTATCTTATTTTCTACCCATGAAGTAGAACAATCTAATTTAATTAGATGTACTTCAAAATTTAATTGGTTATTAAATAACTTTTCATTTTTCTTTCCATTGAAATATAAAAGATAAGCTTCTTTAGCTACTTGAAAACCGTTTTTTTTAAATAACCACTGATACATTTCTAATTGTCTCTTATAAGATTTTGCATAATCGTATTTATTAAACGTCTCAGACCAATCAAAATTATTTCTAGATGTTGCTTTTACATCAACGATAATAAGATCACCATTTTTTTTCTCCCAAATATCATCCACAGCTCCACCAAAATCATAGTTATGTTCAATTGACTTATATCTTATCCCTTGAAAATTACTTCTCCAACGTTCTATATCTTTGTGTTTAAAAGGAACAGCATCAATACCATATTCAATAAATAAAGGATGCGGCTTCTGAATTTTTCTGTAATAATCAAATTCATTTTTACACAAATTATCTACAGCTATATTTAAAGTGAAAGGTAATGAGGGTGGTTTTATTTTATATTTTTTATCAAGTACACAACATCTTGGACAACTAAGATATTTCTCAACGGTAGACCTACTTAATTTAAGAATCTCGTTCATTAGAATATATATTTTATTAAAAAAAATTTCTTACATGAATGAATATTAAATTTATTAGAAAATTTATTAACTTACTCCCACTCAATAGTTCCAGGAGGTTTGCTTGTTATATCATAAACCACTCTATTCACTGAATCCACTTCGTTTACGATTCTATTTGAAATCCTCTCCAAAATCTTAAAAGGAATTTTTGACCAATCCGCTGTCATACCGTCCTCACTTGATACACAACGTAAAACTATTGGCCATGAATAAGTCCTTTTATCTCCCATCACTCCCACAGTTTTAACAGGTAACAATACTGCAAAAGCTTGCCAAATATCATTGTAAAGACCTGCTTTTTTAATTTCATCTCTCACTATCCAGTCTGCATCTCTTAAACAATCAAGTTTTTCATTATTTACCTCTCCCAAAATTCTTATAGCTAGTCCAGGGCCTGGGAATGGATGCCTTTTTATAATTTCATCAGGCAAACCTAAAGCAGCGCCAACTTTTCGGACTTCATCTTTAAAAAGTTTTCTTAATGGCTCGACTAATTTAAATTGCAAATCTTTTGGTAATCCACCAACATTATGATGACTCTTTATTTTTACAGCTATTCTTTCACCAGTCTTAGGATCAATATTAGTACCAGCACTTTCAATAACATCAGGATAAAGAGTACCTTGAGCTAAATACTGAAAAGGTCCCAATCTATTGCTTTCTTCCTCAAATACTCTAATAAATTCTTCGCCTATAATTTTTCTTTTTTGCTCTGGATCAGTAATACCTGTTAATTTGGCAATAAACCTTTCCCTTGCATTAATATATTCAACTTTTATATGAAATTTCTTATCAAAAAAATTCATTAAAAATTCTGGTTCACCTTTTCTCATGAAACCTTGGTCTATAAACATGCATGTAAGCTGATTTCCAATTGCTTTATTGAGAAGAAAAGCAAGAGTTGAGGAATCAACTCCTCCAGACAGCGCAAGCAAAACTTTTTTATTGCCGACTTGCTCTATTATCCTGGGAATAGTTTCCTCTATGTAGGTTTCTGTTGTCCAATCAGCCGCACAACAAGAAATTTTATAAACAAAATTTTTAATTACCGTCATCCCAAACTCTGAATGAATAACTTCAGGATGAAATTGTACTCCAAATAATTTCTTTACATCATTTGAAATTGCTGCATGGAGTGTATTCTCGGTATGAGCAATTTTATTAAATCCATCAGGCAAACAATTAATAGAATCGCCATGACTCATCCACATAATAGATTTATCTTCTACATCAAAAAAGAGGTCAGATTCTTGGTCTATATTTATTGGTGCTCTACCATATTCAGCTCTTTTAGTTGCGGAAATAACAGAGCCTCCAAGTTCTTTGACCATTAATTGCATTCCGTAGCATATGCCAAGAATAGGAATTCCTAAATGAAAAATTTTTTCATCACATCTAGGAGCATTTTGTTCATATACAGAATTTGGGCCTCCACTCAAAATAATCCCTTTAGGGTTAATATTTTTAATTTCCTCAATTGAAATGTAATTACTTACTACAAGAGAAAAAACATTAGTTTCTCTAACTCTTCTTGCAATCAATTCAGAATATTGAGATCCGAAATCCAAAATTAATATTGAAGGATCTCGTTCTTTTTTAAAAGTTATTTGACTCATGTATAAAAGTTAACTCAATTTATTTACAAAAGCATAATGAATCACAAATTAATCTTACTGAAAATAAGAAATATACTTATTACCGTTAATTCCAGCCCACCTTATTTTCCTTTTTCTATCAAAAATGATAGATGCGATTTCCATATCGGTTTTTACATACCTATTTACATAAATAAAAGAACGTTTTTCGATAGTATTTGATAAATTCTTGAATAATTTATCAGCTAAAGATTTATTAAATCTTTCAAGAAGTTGTAATGCATTTTCAAGATTATCTAACTGAGATAATTCAACTATTATTTTGAGTGGTAACTTTTCTTGAACGGCTAAATAAACAAGAATCTCAATTCTTGCGTCAGCTAAATGATTATGTGTATGAAAAATACCTCCTGCTAATTTAATTAATTTCCCGTGATAACCGAAAAGGATTACAGTTTTGACTTTTTTTATTGCAGCATCAACTAATAATGGTCCTATCCAATTTCCAATTTTGATAATTGGCAAATTATGATTATAAGTTTTTGCCAAATTTAACCCATTTTCACCAATAACAAATACAACTTCCCCATTAAAATCATTTTGAATTAACTTTGCTAAATTATTTTTAGCCTCTTCTAATTGATCAGGTGAAGCACTCGAATAAGTCTCAGCAGAAGTACCAATAATAGATAATCCATCAACAATGCCAAATGACCTATTACTAGTTCTTTCAGCTAAAAACGCTCCATTTGGGAAAATAATTTCTAATTTCAAATTAAAGCCTGCAGGAATAATATCTATTAAATTTTTATATAAAACTTCTTTGGCAAAATTAGAAATGCATATCTCTGATGTATCTTCTTTTATGCCTACACCAGATCCTGCAATAATATTTATTGGAATTGTTTGAACAGGATTTTTAAAAGAAATTTTTTCTAAAGAGGCTATTGCCCATATCTCTAAGTTTTGTGTAATGTCAAGCTCTAAGCCGGATTTTGCAAAGGTAATTCCTAATGCATGCGAGCCATCTTTAAGTAAACCAGCAGAATGAATCTCGATTTTTATTTCTTTTTTTTTATTAGGAATTTTTATTAGTTCATAATTTTTAAATGGTAATCCTACTAGTTTTTTTAATGCTGACTTAGCAGCTCCAGCAACCCACAAAGGTAAAGAAAATCCTTTTTTCAAATCAAGTAATTGAAAAATATATAATGAGAACTAATCTAAGAATGACCTATTTAATAAAAAGTGGCCATACAACAAAAATTATCATTGATGATTCCTGGACCCACACCAGTTCCAGAAAAAGTTTTACAAGCATTAAGTAAGCATCCAATAGGCCATCGCAGTAAAGAATTTCAAGATCTAGTAGAGAGTACAACAAAAAATTTGCAGTGGCTTCATCAAACTAAAAATGATGTTCTAACAATCACTGGTAGTGGGACTGCCGCAATGGAGGCTGGAATAATAAATACCTTAAGTAGAGGAGATAAAGTAATTTGTGGAGAAAATGGAAAATTTGGTGAAAGATGGGTAAAAGTTGCTAAAGAATTTGGTTTGGAAGTAATAAAAATTGATTCCGAATGGGGTACTCCACTTGATCCAAAAGAATTCAAAAAGATATTAGAAGAAGATAAACAAAAAGAAATAAAGGCAGTTATTTTGACTCATTCTGAAACCTCAACAGGTGTAATTAATGATCTAGAAACTATTAGTTCATACATTCGCGCGCACAACAAAGCTTTATCAATTGTTGACTGCGTTACTAGTCTTGGAGCTTGCAATGTACCAGTAGATGAATGGGAATTAGATATCGTTGCTTCAGGATCACAAAAGGGCTATATGATACCTCCAGGGCTTAGTTTTATAGCTATGAGCCAAAAAGCATGGGAAGCTACAGAAAAATCTAATTTACCAAAATTTTATTTAAATTTAAAATCTTACAGAAAAAGCCTTTTAAGTAACAGTAATCCATATACTCCAGCAGTTAATTTGGTTTTTGCTTTAGATGAAGCTTTAAAAATGATGAGAGAAGAGGGCTTAGATAATATTTTTCATAGACACAATAAACATAAATTAGCAATGAGCAATGCTGTAAAGGTTTTGAATCTGAAATTATTTGCTGACGAAAATCATTTAAGTCCCTCAGTTACTGCAATAAAAACTGAAGGAATGGATGCAGAACAATTTAGAAAAAAAATAAAGGATAAATTTGATATTTTACTTGCTGGTGGTCAGGATCATTTAAAGGGGAAAATATTCAGAGTAGGACACTTAGGCTATGTTAATGATAGAGATATTATTACTATAATTTCCGCTATAAGTAACACACTCCTCAGCCTAGGAAAAATTTCAACGCAACAAGCTGGTGAAGCATTAATTATTGCATCAAAGTATCTAGAGGGAAATTAAGTTAGGTACCTGGCTCTTCAACATTTCCACCTAATTCAACAATCTTTTTTCTAAGAACGATTGATTTTTTTTCATCACCGTTGGTTTGAGCTATTGCAAGAGCAAACTCTAATTTTTCGAGTTGGTGGCCACCCTCAAAAAAAGATAATTTTTTCTTTATGCGGTTTTTATTATCTTTGTATGAAATTTGTGAAGACATAAAAGTACATTCTTTAATTAATATTATGCCAACAAAAGGGGACACTACGGGAGTAAAACAAAAATCTAATTTGAAAATAAACCCAAGCAAAAAAATATTTTTCTAATATTATGTCCAAACATCTCTCAAATTTATGCCAAACATAAACCTAATTTATTATCTGATTGCAGGTGGGATTTTTGGAGCTTTAGCTTTAAAAACTGGAATTCCAGCGGCACCTCTTGCAGGAGCTCTTATAGGCGCAAGCATATTAAGCATCAGTGGTAAAGTCGATATAGCAGAGTGGCCAATTGGCACAAGGACAATTTTAGAAATTGGAATTGGTACAGTTATTGGTACATCTTTAACTAAAGACTCAATGGTTGATCTTCAAAGTTTATGGAGACCCGCAATTTTAATAACTTTTACTTTAGTTATTACAGGATTAGCAATTGGATTATGGACCAGCAGATTACTTAATATAGATGTGATAACAACAATTCTAGGGGCTGCACCAGGAGGCATTAGCGGCATGAGTCTTGTAGGGTCTGAGTACGGAGTAGGAGCTGCAGTAGCAACTCTTCACGCTGTTAGATTAATTACTGTGCTTTTAATTCTCCCTTTAATTGTGAAATGCTTGAATATATTTGGAGTAATTAAATCTTAAATTTATATAGACATATCGACAATAAGAGATATTTTAAAATAAAAGACGTAAGCCTAATGCCAAGATTAAAGAATAAAAAAATAATGATATTAGCATATGGAATTTGCACCCCTTTAATCCTTACTACCTCAAAAGTAAATGCAAGTACATTTGGAGCAGATATTTTTTGTTCTATGAGAGATGGCGGAAATGACCATGAAAGCAGTTGGGATGCAGCTTATTCATATATAAAAAGACAAAAAGGCGGAATTTTCAAAGTTTCACCTAAAAATGCTGCAGCGCAAATTACTGAAACAGTTATCAGAGAAAAAGAAAAATATAGTTATTGCGTTGAATATTTAGATAAACTTCATCCCAATAGAAAACTAATACGAGATTTAGAAAAAGAAGCAAAAAGAAAAGAAAAAGAAGCACAAGATAGAGAAAAGAAAAGAAAAGAATTAGAAAAACAATTAGAAGAAACTAATAACGAAGTTTCTCAAGAATTTACTGATGAAACACTTGATAGATATAGTTATTAATTTAAGTTTCCAAAAGATAATAATTTTTTCTAAATTAAATAAATACTTTTTTGTATCTAAACACACTAAATCATATTTTTACTGGTAAATTTAGGCTAAAAAGCAAAAATATAATGTTGACTTTTATTATATTCAAGCGATTATTTATTTAACTAAATATTCTGAATGCATATTAATGATGCGGTGTTTTTAGAGGATTTGTGTCCTAAGTTCAGATTAAGACAATGGCGGAAATCAATTCATAAGTTTACAGGAAAAAGTTGTATATATTGCGGAAAACCATCTGAATCTATTGACCATGTAATACCACAAAGCCAGGGAGGCTTAAGTACAACAGAAAACTGTGTCCCTGCATGTCTTTCATGTAATGGGGATAAATCAGATAAAAATGCTTTGTATTGGTATAGAAGGCAAAAATTTTATGATCCACGAAGAGCAATGGCTATAAGAGCTTGGTTAGAAGGAGATTTAAGATTAGCTATCAGATTACTGCAATGGGCTAATCCAAATTCTAAGGTAAAAAATAAAAATTACTTAAAAGATAAATCAGAATATAAAGCAGCTTGACTACCAAACATTACAAATTTTTCTAGAGTTATAGTTCTCACATATATTTTCCAATTCTTTTGGCGATTCTGGGATTATTAAAATTGTCGAAAATGAAATAAGAAAGACAAATAACTTTTGGTAGAATTTAAAACTAACTAAACTTATTTCTTTCTCTACAAAAAGGGGGTAACTTTTGCAAATACAGAAAGTTTTTGATTTTAAATCGGAATCAAAAGCTGTCTTCATCATTAATTAATACATATGTACTACTTTAACCCAGCATGAAGAAACCTGCAAGTATACTCGGAAATAAAAATAAATTTTTAATCTTAGGATGTGGTTTCAGCGGTAGTTTTTTTGCAAAAACTATTAGAAAATTCGGTTGCACTGTTTTAACAAGCTCAAGATCTGCAAGCAAAGATCCAAATAGTTTTATTTTCAACAGTGAACACGAGGTAACTCCTGATAAAGAAATTTTTGATGGAGTCACGCATATTCTTAGTTGCATACCTCCCGACGAAAATGGAAATGATCCAGTATTGAAAAGTCTTAAAAATAAACTAGAAAGTTTATCACTAGAGTGGGTTGGCTACTTATCTACAACAGGAGTTTATGGAAACACGAAGGGTGATTGGGTTTCTGAAATTAATGAACCAAACCCCTTTCAAAAACGAAGTTATAAAAGATTAAATTGTGAAAAAGAATGGATTGAATCTGGTTTACCTGTACAAATTTTTAGGTTACCCGGTATTTATGGACCTGGAAGATCCACTTTTGAAGCAATAAAAAATAAAAAAATTCGCGTCATATCAAAAGAAAAACAGGTATTTTCGAGAATTCATGTCGCTGATATTGCTAATGCAATTATCTATCTATTGCAAAACAAAGATTCCTTAAAGTTTTACCAAATCATTAATATTGCAGATGATGAACCCTGTTCTCAGATAGAAGTAATTCAGTATTGCTACGATTTACTTGGTTTAAAAATGCCAAAGCCAATATTGTTTGAGGATGCAAAAGACGAATTATCACCGATAGCTCAATCTTTTTGGATGGAAAATAGAAGAGTTTCTAATAAACTTTTATGCGAAACACTTGGATATAAACTAATTTATAAAAACTATAAAATAGGCTTAAAAAATTGCTATCTAAATAGTTAAAAAAATAAATCTGAAACTTTTTATGAATTTTCAAAATACAAATAAACCATCAAAAGTCGTATTAAGCGTAGGAGATGAATCAGGTATTGGACCCGAAATAATCTTAAAAGCACTTTATTCTAATGAGATACCAGAAAATATTGAATATATATTGGTTGGATCAAAAAAAAATCTACAAAGTACATATAAACATCTTAAATCCTTAGGATTAGAAAACCTTGCAAATCCAAAAAATTTAAATATACATGATCTCAAAATTTCTTCATCAAATAATGACACTAAATCAAGTTACGGTGATTCAAGTTTCCAATATCTAACAAAAGCAATAGAAATTGTGAAACAATCCCCCAATTCAGCACTTGTAACTGGACCAATTTGCAAGAAATCATGGTCCCTAGCAGGTCATTACTTCTCTGGGCAAACTGAGGTATTAGCAAAATCATGTGGAGTAAAAAACGTTGGCATGTTATTCACAGCAAAATCACCAATTACAGGATGGAGATTTAATACTTTACTAGCTACAACCCATATAGCCCTTTCTGAGGTTCCCAAGAAATTAACTACAGAATTAATCCACTCTAAATTGAATCTTTTCAAAGATTTTTGTAATACCTATACTGACAAACCTAGTTTAAAAGTTGCAGGATTAAACCCTCACGCCGGTGAAGAGGGTATTTTAGGTCATGAAGAGATAGATTGGCTCAATGATGCATTAATTACTTGGAATAAAAAGAATAGAAGTATTGAATTATTAGGCCCTTTATCACCAGATAGCTGCTGGAATTCTTCGGTAAAAGCATGGAATGACAAAAATGCTGAAAAGCATGATGGCATTCTTGCTATGTATCATGATCAAGGTTTAATACCAATGAAAGTGATAGCTCTTAATTACTCAGTAAATACCACAATCGGTTTACCTTTTATAAGAACATCTCCAGATCATGGAACAGGATTTGATATTGCTGGCAAAGGAATTGCTCAATCTCAGAGCATGATTGAGGCTATTAAGGCTGCCGTAGAAATATCTAACAATTCAAGATTGCTTAACGCGCATTAAAACTTGGCCGAATTCAACTGGAGTTCCATTTTCAACGAGAATCTCTACTATTTCAGCATTAAATTCAGATTCAATTTCATTCATTAACTTCATTGCTTCCAAAATACAAATGGTTTGACCGACCTTTACGTTATTCCCTACTTCGACGAATGGTTCCTCTCCAGGCGCTGCAGCCCTATAAAAGGTACCTACCATAGGGGAAGTTATTTCAGTTAGATCAGAACGTCCTGGGGGTGCAACCTGAGGTGCTTCAGGCTCATTAACGACAGGGAGATTATCATTAATAGTTTTTTGATTAGAAATTGTTTGCTTATCAAATGAAGTATTAGAAACTAAATTATTAACAACTTGATTCTGATCAAATACGTTCCTTTTTATTTGGAGTTTAAAATCTTCTCCCTCTAGCGAGAACTCTTGTATATCACTTGTAGAGATTTTCTCTATTAAGCGATCTAAGTCATCATGATCTAATTTCATAGCCATTAATTTTCACGTCCAAGATAACTGTCATTACGAGTATCCACTTTAATCATTTCTCCCACAGAAATAAACAAAGGAACCATAACTTGAGCACCTGTTTCTAGAATAGCTGGTTTCGTGCCCCCACTAGCAGTATCACCTTTAACTCCAGGATCAGTCTCTGTAACTTTCAAAGTAATAGATATTGGAAGTTCTACTTCTAAAACTTTACCATTATGAAAAATTACATTAACCTCCATTCCCTCTTTTAAATACTTTGCACCTTTACCGATTTGTTCAGAGGTGAGTCTTGTCTCTTCAAAACTTGTCATATCCATAAAAACATAATCACCAGACTCCACATAAGTATGCTGCAGGTTAGACTTCTCAAGGATAGCCTGCTGTACTGATTCTCCGGCTCGAAAAGTTTTTTCAACCACGTTGCCGCTTTGAACTGATTTTAATTTTGTTCGCACGAAAGCAGAACCCTTGCCAGGCTTGACATGTAGAAATTCTACAACACGCCAAACTTGTCCATCCAATTCAATGGTGGTACCTGTGCGAAAATCGTTACTGGAAATCATTCCTGTATTACATCCCCAAGGATCATAAACCTGCAAGAGTGCTATGCAAAAATTCTTATCAAATCAGAACAAACTTTTCTTAATTCTATCGATTGTAATTTTACAGGTTTTTCTCTTAAAACCTATTCAAGTATTAGCTGATTTACCTACAGGCAATGCAGTAAAAGACCCTAGTGCAATCCTCAGAAACGCACTCCCTATCAAGCAAGTTGAGTTACAAGAACTTCAACACAAATTGGAAGACACTAGTGACCTTATAAGAGGAGGAAGATGGCCTGCTCTTACAAAAACTGTTACAAAATGTCAATCTTTACTAAAAAAATACCAAAGTAAAATTATTCAAGAATTACCAAACAATAAAAAGAAAATTGCTGAAAAAACATTTTTAGAACTCAAAGACAATTTTGATAGTCTTCAAGATTTCACTAAATCAAAGGATAAATACTCATTTATAGAGACCCGAAGAGATGCTTTAAATAAAATAGGTGGTTTAGAAGAATATTTTCTACCAAATAAATTTCCCTACTCTATTCCCAAGGAATTTGATAACTTACCAAGATTACTTGGCAGAGCAAAAGTCAATATAAAAACCTCCAAAGGTGATATGCAAGCTATTGTGGATGGATTTAACGCGCCACTTACAGCAGGAGCATTTATAGATTTATCTTCAAAAAACTTCTATAAAGATTTACCTATCAACAGAGCAGAAGAATTTTTTGTACTACAAACAGGTGATCCAATTGGTGAAGATATTGGTTACATAGATCCTGAAACGAACGAAGAACGTCACGTTCCCTTAGAAATAAGAATTCCTGATGAAAAAGATACTTTTTATAATCAAACTTTTGAAGACTTGGGTCTTTACACAGAGACGCCAACATTACCTTTTGCAACACTTGGAACTCTAGGATGGTCCCATTCAAATACCGCAGTTGATGATGGCTCATCGCAATTTTTCTTCTTTTTATATGAAGCAGAATTAAATCCAGCAGGTCGCAATTTAATTGACGGGAGAAATGCTGCCTTTGGTTACGTTGTAGATGGATTTGATGTATTAGAAGAGCTTACTAAAGATGACACAATAATTTCGATTGATGTTTTAGAGGGAATTGAGAACCTCAAGTTAAATGCATAAAGAAATATTAGAAGACATAGGCGAAAAAGAATTAATAAATAGGCTAGGAAAATTTATGCCTAAAGACCAAATTTCAGATGATTGCGCTTTAATCAAAACTAAAAATGAAAATTTACTTGTTAATACTGATTCTTTGGTAGAAAATGTTCATTTCAATGACATTACTATTTCTCCTGGGGACCTTGGGTGGAAAGCAGTTGTTAGCAACATCTCTGACTTATTATCAAGTGGAAGCAAAAAAACTATAGGAATTACAATAAGCCTAGTTCTACCTTCTAGAACTGAGTGGATTTGGGTTGAAGAGTTATATAGAGGAATAAATAAGGCTTTAAAAGAATATGGCGGCATAATTCTTGGAGGAGATTGCTCAAAAGGGAATCAAAAAGCCATATCAATTACTGCCTTTGGGATTCAAGGTGAAATTGAATTACGAAGAAACGCATGTAAGTCAGGAGATGTCATTTTAACGACAGGAATTCATGGTCTTAGCAAACTAGGATTTTTAATTAAAAATAAAATTTATTTAGATAATGATATTTCTCTTAATAAAAGATTAATCAGTAAATCTATTGAACATTTTTGTCGTCCTAAAGTTTACCCAAATTTTCTAAAAAATCTTATAAAAACTCGCTCAAATAAAAAAATCAAGAGAATAGGATGTACTGATAGCAGTGATGGTCTATTTCAAGCCCTACAAGATTTAGCAATAGCTAGCAACTGTAAAGCGATCATAAATTATGAGAAAATACCTAAAGACAAGGATTGGCCTAAAGGAGATAAATGGGACGAATATTATTTTTTTGGAGGTGAAGATTATGAATTGGTTTTCTCATTGCCAAAAAAATGGGCAAAAAATTTATCTAAACTTGATAAAGATATTAACGAGATTGGTTTTTTTGCTGATGGTGAACCATCAATAGAATTTAGTGATAATAAAAAAAACAAATTATTTAATAACACTCCTTTCAAACACTTTTAGTTACTCCCAATTCTTAGCAACAATCTCTGCTAAATCTACAACTCTCTGACTATAACCCCACTCATTGTCGTACCATGCAAGGACTTTTACAAGGTTATCTCCGATACACATAGTAAGGTCACTATCTACGATTGACGATTCATTGGTACCTGCATAATCGCTTGACACTAATGGTTCATCGCCATACTTAATGATGCCTTTCATTGAGCTTAGAGATGCTTCCCTTAGAGCGTTATTGACTTCTTCAGCTGTGACAGATTTAGAAGATTCAAAAACAAAATCTACTGCTGAAACATTAGGCGTTGGAACTCTCATTGCAATTCCTGTTAATTTACCTTTCATTTCTGGGTATACCAGTGCCACTGCTTTTGCAGCACCTGTAGAAGTAGGAACGATGTTTGTAGCAGCAGCTCTAGCCCTTCTTAGATCTCTATGACTATTATCTAAAATTCTTTGATCCCCTGTATAACTATGAATTGTAGTCATCAAACCTTTGTTAATCCCAAAAGTTTGATCTAAAACTTTAACTACTGGAGCTAAACAGTTCGTTGTACAACTAGCATTACTCAAAATATCATAATCTTTGTTTTTATATGTATCAGCATTAACTCCAACTACATAAGTACCAACGCCATCGCCTTTGCCAGGAGCAGTTAAGATAACTTTTTTTGCTCCTACCTCTAAGTGCTTACTTGCACCTACGTCTGTATTAAATACTCCAGTAGATTCAATAACTAAATCTACACCCCAGTCTTTCCATGGGAGATTCATTGGGTTTCTATCAGAGAAACATTTAATTGTCTTGTTATTAATTACAAAAGTATCATCAGTATATTGAATATCAACACCATCAAGTTGACCAAGGACTGAGTCATATTTTAAAAGATGAGCATTAGTCTTAGGATCTGATGTGACGTTAATTCCGACCACTTCAATATTAGTGTAAGCCCCTCTACTAAGCCAACAACGCATAAAGTTTCGACCGATTCTGCCAAAGCCGTTAATTGCAACACGCAAAGTCATAACTAATAATTTCTAAATGATTAACCTAAGTTGCTGATCATACTGAATTTTGTGCAATAACGTAAGGTTTTTTTGATTTATTAAGCAAATAAGTCTAGTTTTGTATTAATTCAAGGAAAAAAAACATTTTTTTTAAGAAAAAATAGCAAAATTTTACCCAGAAGTTATTTTGATTTAAGTAAACGATAAACATTGGATAAAAAATTACTGTTGAAAAGTCATTTTCATTTTATTGGAATTGGAGGTATTGGGATGTCAGCATTAGCAATGGGTTTACTTAAAAAAGGTTGTTCAATTTCAGGATCTGATTTAGTTAAAAACAATGAAACTAATAAATTAGAGAAATTAGGTGCAGTGATCTTTACTTCTCAAGTACAACAAAATATTGAATTTATTATTTCAAAATTTACCAACAAATTGCTTAATTTTGTTGTAAGCTCCGCGATCAAGCCAGAAAATGAGGAATTTTCGTACTGCAGAGAAAAAAATTTATCAATAAAACATCGTTCAGAGATACTTGCAATGTTAATGCGCACCTATACTGCATTGGCGGTAGCAGGGAGCCACGGCAAAACATCAACCAGTACATTTCTTTCTACGATACTTGAATTATGTACGCATAATTCTTCCTCAATAACTGGAGGGATAGTTCCTATTTACAACTCTAATTGTCATTTAGAAAATACAAAATACTTAGTAGCTGAAGTTGATGAATCTGATGGGACAATTAACAAATATATGTCTGATATTGGAATAATCAATAACATTGATTTTGATCATTGCGATCACTTTTCTAATTTAAGTGAAGTCATATCTTCTTTTAAAAGTTTCGCTAAAAATTCTAAAAAATTACTACTTAATTTTGATTGTGAAAACTCAAGAAATAATTTTTATTCTAATTGTAAGTGGTCAAACGCTACGGCTAAAAACGTAGCTTATGCAATAATCCCGACTGAAATTAATTCAAAGTATACAGTTGGAAAATATTATGAAAATGGAAATTTTATCAGTAATTTAAATATTCCAATTCCAGGATTACACAATCTATCTAATATCACCGCAGCAATAGCAGCTTCAAGAATGATAGGAGTAGATTTTATAGAAATTAAGAAAAACTTAAAATATTTGAAACTGCCTAAAAAAAGATTTGAATTCAGAGGCCAAATAGATGAAAGAAGTTTATATGATGATTATGCACATCACCCAAACGAAATAAAAGAGACGATTAAATTAGGAAGATTATTTATTAAGCAAACGCATAATAATGATTATCCCAAAAGTAGATTGATTGCTTTATTTCAACCTCATAGATACTCTCGAGTAAAACAATTTAGTAAAGAATTCGCTGAAGAATTGTCAAAAGCAGATGTTATTTATGTAACAAGTATTTATGGAGCAGGAGAAGGAAACGAAGATGAAATTACTTCGAAAATTATCACTGATCAGATTTATAAAAAAAATAAAAATGTTAGTTATATAAAAAATTATTATGAAGTGACAAAGAATTTTTACGAATTAACTCGAAAAGGGGACTTAATTTTGAATATGGGAGCTGGTGATTGCCATAATTTCTGGTCGATTTTAAATAAAAAACAATTTAATTAAACAACTAATTTATGAATAAAAAGATTTTTTCTGAAAACTGTAACTTAAGTAGTTATACAACTATAAAAGTGGGAGGAGTAGCTGAATATTTTGCTGAGCCAAGAAGTATTGAAGAATTTTCATATCTAATTAAATGGGCTAATTTAAACAAACAAAGATGTCAAATAATTGGCGCAGGTTCAAATCTTTTAATAAATAATATTTTCATAAAAGGCTTAGTTGTGTGTACAAAAAAATTAAAATCACTAAAGATAGAGCCATACTCAGGAATTGTTGAAGCGGAAGCAGGTGTTATGCTCCCAACATTATCTAATTCTCTTGCTAAAAATGGATTACAAGGAGGAGAATGGGCTGTCGGAATTCCAGGAACATTAGGAGGAGCAATTTATATGAATGCTGGCACAGGTAATTTATCGTTAGCAAAAAATCTTATTTCCGTAAAAGTTATAGATAATAAAACTCATGAAAAGCTTGAAATTGAAAAAAAAGATATCGATTTTGAGTATAGATTTAGCTCTTTTCAAAAAAATGATTTGACAATTATTAGTGCAAGATTACATTTTGAACCTAATGGAAATCTAGAACAATTAATTCAAACAACCAAAAATAACCTTAAATTAAAAACAGAAACACAACCATATCATCAACCAAGTTTTGGTAGTGTATTTAAAAATCCTGAAAATAATTATGCAGCAAAATTAATTGATGAAATGGATTTAAAAGGATTTAAAATAGGCGATGCTGAAATTTCTACATTACATTCAAATTTTATAATTAACACTTCTTCAGCAAGTTCAAAAGATATTTATGAATTAATAACAGTAATTCAACAAAAAGTACTACAAAAGAAAGGAATTTTTTTGCAACCGGAAGTAAGAATGATTGGTTTTGACTATCCTAACTAAAGAAACTTTATTTAAAAAATGGCGGGTTTTGGACTTCCTAACTTTGGACAACTTACAGAAGCTTTTAAAAAAGCTAAACAAATTCAGCAAGATGCGCAAAAATTACAAGATGAACTTGAAAATATGGAGATTGAAGGAAAAAGTGATGATGAAATGATTAAAGTCTGGATAAGTGGAAACCAACTTCCTTTAAAGGTAGAAGTACAACAAAACATTCTAAACGCAGATAAAGAAAAAGTAGAGAGAAACATTTTACAAGCTATGCAAAAAGCTCATGAATTATCAACTACAACTATGAAAGAAAGGATGAATGATTTGACTGGTGGATTAAATCTCAATCTTCCTGGTTTTGATAATGGTGACTCTTAGAAGACTCAATCATTTCTTTATAAAAAGAATATCTTTCGAAGGATTTATTTAAATTACAGCCCTCATCGTTTAAATGTAAGCAGTTACGAAATTTACACTTAATTTTTTCATCGATTACCTGTTTATATATTTCTGAATAAAGATTTGGCAACAAGCTAACATTAACCTTTATAGGTTGCATATTAAAACCAGGAGTATCCACAATATAACTTTGATTTGATATTGAAAATAACTCAACATTTCGAGTAGTATTTTTACCCCTCTTAATTTTATTCGAGACTGGAGCAGTACTATTTTGAAGACCAGGGATTATCGTATTAAGCAAAGTGGTTTTGCCAACACCTGATGGGCCCATAAAAATTGAACACTCTTTTTGCTTTAACTCAACTAATAAATTATTAAAGTCATCAGATTTCTCTAAATTTAAAGTTATTGCCTTATAACCCCATTTCTCAAATTTATCAATTAAAAAAGATCTTTTTGTATCCGAAATTAAATCACATTTTGTCAAAACTAATGACACTTCAACACCCATAGATTCTGCTGATATCAAGAACCTATTAACTTGAGATAAATTTAACGCTGGCTCTTCAACAGAAAAAATAATATATATGTTAGAAATGTTTGCAACTGAGGGTCTAACTAATAAATTTTTTCTTTTTTTTAGACATGTTATTACTGCGCGTTTGCTTTTTAAATCAATATTTTCAATTACTACTGCATCTCCAACATAAATTAATTGATTATTGAAATTTACAGACTTCCTCACCTTACATAAAAATTTCTTGCTATTTAAAGCGTTTTCTTGATTTTTTAAGTCAACTAAAAAAAAATCATTAAATTTTTTCGTAACTAAACCTAAATATTTATTATTAATTTTCATTCAATATTTTTATTTTTATAAATTTTTCATTTTCTTTTATTTGTTTAAACAAACATCCCATCTCTTTTAAGTTTTTCAATACCATTTCCTTTGGTTCACCTTTATCTAGTTCAACTATAAGATGTTCATTTTTAGATAACTTCTCCAAAGCTAATTTGATTCTGACGACATTTAAAGGACATGGAACAGATTTAAGATCCAAATGCTTTAAAGAAGTCATTAGGATTCTTTACCAAATAATTTACTAAAAAGTCCAGTACTGGAATTAATATTTTTATCTGAATATTGAGAAGCTAAACCCTCTAAAAGCTTTCGTTCTTCGTCAGTTATACGAGTTGGCAATTTTACCTTTACTAAAACTTCATGATTTCCTCGAGCAACCGGGTTACCAAGTCTAGGTACACCTTTATTCTCGAGTGAAAGAGTTGTATTTGGCTGGGTACCACTTGGAATTTTTAAATTAACATTTCCATCAACTGTAGTAATTTCAACAGTGTCACCTAAAATAGCTTGTAAATAACTCACATCTATTTCTGAGTAAATAGTCACACCATCTCTTTTAAGTTTTGAATCATTCTTAACCTTGATAAAAACATAAAGATCTCCAGGTGGACCCCCTTTCAAACCAACATTTCCCTCTCCAGAAACTCTTAATTTAGTACCAGTATCAACTCCTGCAGGAATATTAATTCTTAATTTTTTTCTGACTTGCTTTACTCCATTACCACCGCAACTTAAACATGGATCTGCAATTATCTGACCAGCCCCATTACATGAAGGACATTCAGCTACTTGTGTGAAATTACCAAAAGGTGTTCTCGTAGCTCTTCTAACTTGTCCACTGCCCCCACAGGTTGAACAAGTTTTAGGTCCGGTTCCTGGTTTGGCACCTGTTCCTCTACAAACTTCACATGTTTCAAGATGGGGAATTTTTATTTCTCTTTGTTGACCAAATATTGCATCTTTAAATTCAACATTAAGGTCATACCTTAAATCATCACCTTGTTGAGGACCTCTTCTTTGAGTTCTTCCTCCCTGGGGATTTTGTCCACCAAAGCCATTAAAAAAAGTTTCAAATAAATCTGCAAAGCCACCCATATCACCCATATCTGGCATTCCAGCCGCACCTCCAAGGCCAGCCTCACCAAACTGATCATATCTAGCTCTTGTTTCGGGATCAGCTAATGCTTCATAAGCCTTACCAATTTCTTTAAATTTATCCTCAGCTCCGGGTTCTTTATTAACATCAGGATGATATTGTCTTGCTAATTTTCTATAAGCCCTTTTTAAGGTATCCGCATCAGCATCTCTTGAAACTCCAAGTATTTGGTAAAAATCAGCCATTAGATAATGCTCAAATAAGAATTTGGAATTTATTCATCTTCAGAAGTATTTACCTCTGAATCAATATCCCCTTCAACTGTATCCTTTTCTACTTCCTGTTGTGAATTTTGTTTACCAGGTCCCATAGAAACCTTAACCAACGCATGTCTCAAAACCTTACCTTCTAGATGATATCCTCGCTGCAATTCTTCAATAATAAAATCCTCTTCAAACTCTTCACTAGGTTCTCTTAATACAGCTTCATGCAAGTTTGGATCAAATTGCTGACCAACAACTCTCATAGGTGACACTCCTTGTTGTTTTAAAACTTCTACTAATTGTTTATACAATCCTTGATAACTTCTATGAAGAGCTTGCGCTTCTTCACTTTCTGGTTTAAGTTGTTGTCTTGCTCTCTCAAAATTATCAACAATAGGGAGGATTGAAGTTAAAGTTTTCGAAACAAGTTGGATTTTTAAATCATCCTGATCTCTAGATTGCCTTTTTCTGAAATTATCAAAATCTGCTGAAATTCTTATATATTGATTTTTTAATGTTTCATGCTCTTTTTCTAATTGTTCTAATCTAGCATCATTATTTGAAATAGTATTTTTTAATTCTTCAGTATTTATTTCTTCTGTTTTTTGAGAAGATAATTCATTAGTTTTGGTAGTTGAGTTTTGGGTAGATGAAATATCTTCAGGAACATTATCCTGGTTAGAATCATCATTTTCCTTATTATCAATATTGTCTGATTGATTTTCAATCATTTTTCTAAAATTTAATAAGACTATTTTCCAATAAAGTGATGCACAAAACAAGTTGCGGAAGGCCGCACAAATATTTAGTTAGGAACAAATCTTAATGCTAATCCATTATTGCAGTATCTTTTGCCAGTGGGAGGTGGCCCATCATTGAAGACATGTCCTTGATGACCTCCGCATCTAGAGCAATGATATTCGGTTCTAGGAACAATTAACTTGAAATCGACTTTTGTTTCTACTGATCCTTTAATTGAATCCCAAAAACTTGGCCATCCTGTACCACTATCATATTTTTTATCTGAGGAAAAAAGTGGCAAATCGCATCCTGCACAGTGAAAAATCCCTTTTCTTTTCTCATTATTTAATTGGCTACTAAAAGCTCTTTCAGTCCCTTCTTCCCTCAAAATATAATAGGATTCTGGACTAAGCCTAGATTTCCATTCGTCTTTTGAGAAATTCCACTCTTCTTTAGAAGCAAGTGAAGATGCTAATACTTGAAAAGGATTAAAGATTATTTTAAAAATTGACATAGTAGGAATTAGAATAAAAGTTCTTCTTGAAAAAAATTGATTCATATATTTAAATCACAAAAAAGTAATGGATTTCATACAAAATAATTCTATTAAAAATATTCATAAATTAAGTATTGCTCCAATGATGGATTGTACTGATAAGCACTTCAGAATGATAATGAGAAAAATAAGCTCTGAAGCTCTTTTGTATACGGAAATGATTGTGGCCCAAAGTTTAGTGTATACGATTAAAAAAGAAAATTTTCTCGATTTTAATGATGAAGAACACCCGATATCGATTCAGTTTGGTGGGGACGATCCTAAAATCCTTAAAGAAGCAGCCCAAATGGCACAGGATTGGGGTTATGACGAAATAAACTTTAATGTTGGTTGTCCGAGTCCAAGGGTATGTTCTGGAAATTTTGGGGCTTCACTTATGAAAGAGCCTACAAAAGTAGCAAAATGCATAGAATCTTTAAAAAATAACTGCACCTTACCGGTTACGATCAAACACAGAATCGGTGTAGACAATGATGATAGTTTCTTAAACTTAAATAATTTCGTAAAAATTATCGCAAAAGCTGGTGCAGACAGATTTACAGTCCATGCAAGGAAAGCTATATTAAAAGGTCTAAATCCAAAACAAAATAGGACCATACCTCCGCTAAATTTTGATATAGTAAAAAAATTAAAAAACTCAAATCCAGAATTATTAATAGAAATCAATGGGGGTTTAACAAATATCGATGAAGCATTAAAAGCCTTAAATGATTTTGATGGAGTCATGATTGGACGATCAATTTATAAACATCCTTTGAGATGGTCTGAAATTGATCAAAAGATTTATGGGATTAATAAAAAACAAAAATCTGCTTCAAATATTATTTTCTCCTTAATTCCATACATAGAATCACATTTAAGTAATGGAGGAAAATCTTGGGATATTTGTAAACATCTTATAAATTTAGTTGAAGGGATACCAAAAGCTAGAATTTGGAGAAATCAAGTTTCAAATAAATCTATAAAAAAAGAATTAAATATTGAATATCTATTTAAATTAACGACAGCGCTTGAAGAAATGGGTTATTAATTTGTCTCGTTTGAAGCATTACTATCATTGGACACTCCTCTTTTTCTTCTGCTTCTACCATTTTCGTATTCAGAGTTATCAGAAGAATTTCCATAACTTCTGTCTTCCCAACCTTCTGCTCCAGAAGATTTATTAGCGTTAGAGCTATTAGATCCATTACCGCCGCCGTAGCCGCCACCATTGCCGCCGCCGTAGCCGCCTCTTCCTCCTCTACGAGATCCACCTGAACCTCTAGGCTCAGCTTTATTAATTCTTAACGGCCTACCCATAAGTTCCGTTCCTTGCAAACCATCAATAGCTTTTGACTCAATCGCTTCATCTGCCATTTCAATAAATGCGAATCCTCTTTTCCTTCCAGTATCCCTCTCCAAGGGAAGAGAACAATTTAAAACCTCACCAAATGGGGCAAACAACTGTATAACATCTTCACGCTCTGCGCGGAACGGCAAATTGCCAACAAAAATACTCACTTTAAACTCAACAAAATTTACCTTATAAAAAAACTACAATAAGTAGTCTCATAACGTTGCTTGATTATTCTACTTCAAAGCATACCCTTCTTGTAGAAAAACAATTGAGATTCAAAGTAACAATCTTTTTTGCCAATTATTTACCTCTTTTTCTACTTGAATAAAACCTGTGCCACCTAAGCTATTTCTTGATTTAACGACATTAAGAGGTTTAAGATCTACAAAAACATCCTCATCAAATTCGGGATGAAATTTTTTAAATTCTTCAATTTTAAGATTTTTAAATAACATTTTTCTCTCCAGGCAATATTTAACCATTTGGCCAACAACTTGATAAGCAGTCCTAAAAGGAACATCTTTATCAACTAAATAATCTGCCAAATCTGTGGCATTAGAAAAATCGTTTTCTACAGAATCAGATAGATTTTCAATATTAAATTCAATGCCCTCATTAATTAAAATAGTCATTGCTTTAATACAAGAAGATATTGTTTCTGCAGTATCAAATATTGGCTCTTTATCCTCTTGAAAATCTTTATTATAAGAGAGTGGTACCCCCTTGACCATCGTTAACAATGCTTGGAGATGTCCATACACTCTTCCTGTCTTACCTCTTATCAATTCTGGAACGTCAGGATTTTTTTTCTGCGGCATTAAGCTACTTCCTGTGGCACATTTATCTGTTAATTTTGCAAAAGAAAATTCATCAGTTACCCATAAAATTATTTCCTCTGAAATTTTACTTAAATGCGACATCAATATAGCAGATGCAGAAACAAACTCTATACAAAAATCTCTATCACTCACTGCATCAATACTGTTTTTATAAATCTTTTTAAAACCCAATTCTGCAGCTGTAAAATGTCTATCTATTTTTATTTTTGTTCCAGCTAATGCTGCAGCTCCTAAAGGAGAAATATTAACTCTCGAGCGTACTTCTTTATACCTTTCACGGTCTCTTTGGAGCATTTCTATATAAGCCAATAAATGATGAGCCAAAGATAATGGTTGCGCTCTTTGCATGTGGGTATATCCAGGAATTAAGGTATAAATATTGGATTTCGCAAGATTTAAGAAGGATTTTTGCAAATCGGTTATTAAAATTTCAATATTGTCAATCTCTTTTCTTAGCCATAATCTTATATCTGTCCCAACTTGATCATTTCTACTTCTACCTGTGTGTAATTTTTTTCCAGTTTCACCAATTAAACTTATCAGCTTTTCCTCTATGCAATAGTGAATATCTTCAGAAGGTGGACTTGGAGAAAATTTACCCTCCAAATACTCAACTTTTATTAATTCTAAACCATTAATAATTTGGTAAGCCTCAGAAGAGGATAAAACTTTTGTTTTGCCAAGCATTTTCGCATGAGCAATCGAACAATCTAAATCTTCTAAAATAAGCTTTCTATCAAAAACAATTGAGGCATTAAACTTTTCAATAAAAGGGTCAAGTGCATTTTCAAACCTTTTACTCCAAACTTTTGCCATATCAATTAATAACTTTAAGTATCTCTAATAAAGCATTTTTTTATATAAGTGACAAAAAATATCTATTTCAATTGAAAAATAACCATCGAAGCATCATCTTCAAGATGTCTATTTTGCCCTGTAAAATCATCTAACTTTTTAAATATTTTATTTAAGATTTCTTGGGATGTATAAGATTGCTTGCATAATTTTGTGAGGGTTTTAATTAATCTTTCCTCATCAAATCTTTGTCCTAAAGAGTTAGAAGTATCAATTACTCCATCTGTGTAATAAAGAACTAAATCATTTTGATTAAGCTTAATTTCACCACAGTGATATTCAGCATCTTTTTGTAATCCAAGTACAAATCCTTTTGCATCTAATTTAATAACTTTCTGATCTGAATTTTTCCAAAGCAGAGGAGGATTATGTGCTGCATTAGCGAATCTCAATTTTCTAGTTCTAGGATCATAATCTGAGTAAAATAATGTCACAAATCTATGCGATTGATCTAAATCATTTATTGCTAGTTGATTCAAATCATGCAAAATTCTATCTGGAGGCAAGCCTGTAAGAACCTCTGCACGAAGCATCCCTCTTAACATAGTCATTAAAAGACCAGCTGGAATACCTTTACCCATGACATCACCTATTACAAAAGCCCATCTTGATTTTTCTTTCCTTTTTTCAGAGATATTCGTCTTTAAGCACATAAAATCATAATAATCTCCACCGAGCTGAAGAGCTGGTCTACAATGTGCGGCCAGGTCTATACCATGAATAATTGGACAATAATCCGGTAGTAGCTGAGATTGAATTTCTGCGCCAGTGGAAATTTCTCTATCTACATTTTCATGCTTTTTCTTTGTTTTTATTAGGTAGTGATTTTCTAATCCAACAGCTAGACAATTTTCAATAAAATTAAAATTACTATCTTCAGTAATCGACTGTTTAGAAATAGCTTCGCTAAAAATATAAATAAATCCTCTACATTTGCCTCTAGATATTATTTTTTTTGTTTCAATTTTATATTCTTTAAATTTATTTTTTAAAGCATTTTCAAAAGTTAGAATTTCTTTTATTTTAAAATTTTTTGAGAAATTAAATTGGTCTAAAAAACTATTAATTTCTTCTTCTATCGTTAAATATTGATAATTAACAGAAATTTTTATATTTTCATTCCATATCTCCCCCTCGTAATTTAAAGGAATAATTAAAATTATGTTCTCAGAAAAAATATGTTTAAAAATTAAGCATACATAATCCAGTAATTTATTTATGTTGGAAAAAGATTTTAAATAATATGCCAAGGAAGATGCAATTTCAGCAAATTTATATTTATTGTTTAGAGTTACTTTAGAATCATTTTCTAAAAAATTTTTGATAAATTTATTCGAAAATATTTTTTCTTTTTGATTATTTGTCAAAGCAAATCTAATAGATAAGTATGTTTTAACATTAAATTTTCGTTTTTAAAAAAAATTAATTAAATATTTATTTATCTGCAAGCATAGCCTCGACAAATTCATAACTATTAAATGGTCTCAAATCTTTTATACCTTCTCCAGCTCCAATAAACCTTATAGGCAAATTTACTTCTTCAGATACAGCTAAAGAGACACCTCCTCTAGAAGTGCCATCTAATTTAGTAATAATTGCCCCACTTAAATCTGCTGATTTAGCGAAACTTTTTGCTTGTTTTAAGCCATTTTGTCCCTGACTTGCATCTAAAACTAATAATGATTCAACAATTGCATCAGGGACCTTTTTATCAATAATTTTTTTTATTTTTGCTAATTCATCCATTAAATTATTTTTTGTTTGCAATCTACCCGCTGTATCAACAAGTAATAACTCAACATTTCTCTTTTTTGCAGAATTAATTGCATCAAAAACAACAGCAGCTGGATCAGCATTTTTTGATTGATTAGATATAACGTCAACATTACTTCTATCTCCCCATACTTTAAGTTGTTCTACTGCAGCCGCTCTAAAAGTATCAGCAGCAGCAATCAAAGTTTTATAATTACTTTTTGATGACAAATATGCTAATTTTCCCAATGTAGTAGTTTTACCAACACCATTAACTCCTACTAATAACCAAACATTAAGCTTACCCTTTTGGGGAACTAAAAGATCAGAACCCGAATTTTTTATTGGTTTATCGATAATTAATTTTAATTCCCTCTTTAAGAATTTTATTCCTGCTTCTCCACCCACAACTTCCTCGTTTAATTTTGTTCTAAGAGAACTTATAACTTTATCGGTTGAATTAATCCCTACATCAGCTCTTATTAATAGAGTCTCTAAATCATCAAGAGATTCAGGAGTAAGAGGATCATCTCCCAATTTCTCCAATAATTCAGTAACAAATCCTTTACGGGTTTCTTCTAATCCTTTCCTTAATTTAGTTAACCAATCAATTTCATCAATGGATATTTGATTTATTTTTTTTCCTTGAGCAGCTAATACCATTGCAGACCAAGTAAAGTTATCATCAAATTCTCCTAATTCAGATTCAGCAATAGTTTTAGAATGTTCAGCAATATTTTCTTTATTAGGAATATCCATGCATTCTTGCTTTTGCTCTTCCTGTTTCTCTAATTCTTGCTTTTGCTCTTCCTGTTTCTCTAATTCTTGCTTTTGCTCTTCCTGTCGTTTTTTTAAAAGTGCATAAGCTTGTGCAGCCCATTCACGAGAATTATCAGAATCAGTGTTAGTCATTATTATTTATAGTTCGAAACTAAAATTTTCTAAATACTATCTATTTATATCAAATAATTATGACAATTAAATTGTTTGTAATCTCCTTAAAACTCCATTAATAAATTTTCTTCCTTGCAAATCACTATATTTATTAGCTAGATTGACAGCTTCATCACAAGCAACAGCTACAGGTGTGTTCAAAAAATTGATATCCACGTAAGCTAGACGCAGAATATCCCTATCAATTCTTGGTAGTCTTTTTAATCTCCAGCCATCCATTACTTGATCGATATCAGAATCAATACTTTTAAGATTATTAACTATATTACAAATCCTTTGATTTACATCCTTTCTTATATCTGTTTGACCGCTAGAAACAATTAATTTTGGAAAGTCTAGAGTGACAGAGAGTGTATTCATTACGGTTTCAATTTTCGTCAAAGATTTTTTTAACTCATCTCGAACGTTTGAATAAGAGGAATCAACACCTTCTTGTAATTCACTTTCTAATATTTTTTGTGAAGCAATTTCTAACTCTGACTCGCAATTATCTAATTCCTCTCTGCAATGATTTATTAGAGAATCCAAAGCAGATTCAAAAATTTCTTCTATCTGAAATTTATTTAATTTAAAATCACCTTTATCTTTTATAAGGCCGAGAGAAATTAAAGATAATTCTCTAGAAAGTGATCTATTATGCATCAATTAAGAAGAAGTATTAGTGGAAGCCCGTAATTGAGAAAACAATTTTGAAAATGTTGGATTTGAGGCGTTATTTTTCTCATCTGGATTAACTATCCCAGCAGAAATTATTGTTCTAAAAGCATCTTCAACTGAAATATCTAAATCCTTTACAGAAGACTCAGGAACAAGTGTATACCAGCCAGTAGTTGGGTTTGGAGCTGTAGGGATGAAAACACTAAGTAACTTTTCTTCCAATTCTGGCTGTAGAGAAGGTCCGACGTCTCCAGTGACAAATCCTACGCTATATAATCCCTCACGGGGATATTCAACTAAAACAACTCGTCTAAACCTATTAGATTTATTACTTAAGAAAGTTTCTAGCAATTGTTTAAGAGTTTTATAAACTGCTCCAGCTACAGGAATTTTTGATAAAGTACCCTCTCCAAATTCTAATAACCATCTTCCTACAAAATTTCTTGCCATTAACCCTATTAGTAAAATAGCTAATAAAGGAACAGTTAAACCTAAAGTGAGATTGATTAAATCTTGTAATAAAGGATTTAAATTAATAAAAGGATTTAGTTGCTTTGGGACTGAAGTAACTAATGTTAAAACAAATTTACTAACTAATGATGACAACCAGATTGTTGTTGCTAGAGGTATTACAACCAACAACCCTGCAATAAGATCATTTTTGAGATCTTGTTGAAGTCTAGATCCTAAATTCGAATCTTGATTTTGATTAGATTCAACCAAAATAACGTTTTAACTATATTAACTTTACTAATAATTTAACTGTTTTTACTAAGTTAGGATATATTTTTCTTAAATATATCTATTTTATTTATAAGTTTATTTCCAAAAATGACTCTTAAAAGAGACGCTATAAAAAAAAAGAAATGATTGATACAATTCAAGACAAAAAAGAAATAAGTAGAAAATTAAAAGAAAGAGCTATTTTTGAAGGTTTTGCAATTGCTGGAATAGCTTCAATACCAGGTAGTTCGCGCGTAAAATTACGAACTAATGCATTAGAAAGATGGTTATCAAATAACTATCATGCTGAAATGAAATGGATGGAAGCAGAAAGAAGAAAAAATATAAAATCACTTTTAGCAGATGCCAAAAGTGTATTAAGCGTTGGGTTTACTTACAATAATTCACAAAACAACAACAATAATTTCCTCAAGGTAGCTAAATTTAGCCAAGGTGAAGATTATCATAAAGTAATTCACAAAAAATTAAAGAATATTGGTAAATGGATCAACCTAAAAATCCCTGATTGCAAATGGAAAATATGTGTTGACACCTCTCCTCTTCTTGAAAAAGCATGGGCAGAAGAGTCAGGGATTGGTTGGATAGGTAAAAATAGTAATTTAATCAACAAAAAAAATGGTTCCTGGTTTACTTTAGGTTTTATGATTCTCACAAAAGATTTAATACCAGATAAACCTCATCAATCACTTTGTGGAAAATGTGATATTTGTATTGAACAGTGTCCCACAAAGGCAATCGTAGAACCCTTTGTAATACAATCAGATCTATGCATTGCGTATCACACAATAGAGAGCAGAGATAAAGCTATTCCAAAGAAAATAGAAAAAAAATTAGGTGGATGGGTTGCAGGATGTGATATTTGTCAAGATGTTTGTCCATGGAATAAATCAGTACCATACAGCAATAATTATGAAACTACACCAAAAGAATGGATTAAAAATCTTAATATTGAGTCCGTCAAATGGGACGATAAAACGTGGCGAGAAAATCTTAAAGGAACTACTTTAAAAAGAATTAAACCTTGGATGTGGAAAAGAAACATACAAGCAAATATAAAGAATAAAAAAATTAAAATATGAAGAAGTTTTTTAAAAAAATAATCTTGATCTCCTCTATCTGTTTTTACTTTTTTAAGATAGAAGTAGCACGAGCAATAGTTCCTTATTATTATTTCCCAACAATAAAAAATTTACAAAAGCAAAGTTTATATATTGGCAAAAATGCATATCAACTACTTTATTTTGGTCAAGATGAAGACAGCCTTAACCTAGCCAAATTAGCTGTAAAAATAAATGCAAAAGATGAAAAACTATGGTTGATTTTGGCTGAAGCGCAAATAGCTAACAAAAAATATAAAAACGCATTAAATTCTCTAAATAAAGCAGAACAGATCAATTCAAATATTAGCGAAATATATTTTGCTAAAAGTAATGTTTACTTAAAAATTTCCCAAAAAACAAAAGCAAAGAGTGCTTTAGAAAAAGGAATAAAAATTGAGCCTAATAACCACAAAGCTATTTTTCAATTAGGAAATATTTTATTAATGGAAAAAAATTATTTGGGGGCTATCAAATTGTTTGATAAATCTATAAAAATCAAGCCTGATTTCTGGCAAGCAATAAATAATCAAGGTTTAGCTTATTTCGAAAAAAACGAAGTGAATCTCGCAATCAAACTTTTTGAAAGTGCAATCTCAATCGAGGAGAATGCTGAACCATTACTAGGCCTAGCATCATGTATAAATATCCAAGATAATAAATTAGCAATTCAGCTAGCAAAAAAAGCTTTAGATAAAAATCCCAAATATGTTAATTATGATTATAGAAAAGAACAGTTATGGGGAGAAAAATTACAAGCCTCTGCAGAAATTCTTTTACAAAATGAACAACTAAAAAAAGATGTAATACTGGCAAAATCCAAAATAATTGAATCATCTTAATATTCAATACTGGTAAATATTGTTTTACCTATTAGTCTTAATTTAGTTAATTAATAATTATTCAAGTTTGCGCTCTAATGGATAAGAAAAACTTCACTTCCATCTCGCTTCAAGAAGAAATGCAACGTTCTTATTTGGAGTATGCGATGAGCGTCATAGTTGGACGTGCGTTGCCTGATGCAAGAGATGGACTTAAGCCTGTACAAAGAAGAATCATATTTGCGATGTATGAATTAGGTTTAACTCCTGATAAACCATTCAGGAAGTGCGCAAGAGTTGTCGGAGATGTACTTGGAAAATACCATCCTCATGGAGATCAAGCGGTTTACGATGCATTGGTTAAGCTGGTACAAAATTTCTCAACTAAATATCCTACTCTTGACGGCCATGGAAATTTTGGATCTGTGGATAATGATCCACCGGCAGCAATGAGGTATACTGAAACCAGATTAGCTCCAATAGCTCATAAAGGATTTCTTGAAGAAATTTCATCAGAAACAGTAAACTTTTCAAATAACTTTGACGGTTCCCAAAAAGAACCAGATGTTCTTCCAGCCCAACTTCCATTTCTATTATTAAATGGCTCATCAGGTATTGCTGTTGGCATGGCAACAAATATTCCGCCTCATAATCTAGGAGAAATTGTAGATGGTTTAGTTGCCTTAGTTAAAAATAAAGATATTAGTGATAAAAAACTTTCTAACATTATCAAAGGACCTGATTTTCCTACAGGCGGAGAATTAATTTATAGTCGTGCAATAGAAGAACTTTATCAAACTGGAAAAGGATCTATAACAATAAGAGGAGTTGTAAATACGGAAGAGGTAAATTTAGGAAAAGGGAAACATAAAAAGAATGCAATAGTCATTACTGAGCTTCCTTACCAAATTAATAAAGCAGGTTGGATTGAAAAACTCGCAGAACTTGTTAATTCAGGCAAGATTGTTGGGATTTCTGATATTAGGGATGAGAGCGACAGAGATGGAATGAGAATTGTAATAGAACTAAAGAAAGATTCTAATTCTGAACTTGTTATTTCTAATTTATATAAAAAAACAACTCTCCAAACAAACTTTGGGGCAATATTCTTAGCTTTAATTAAAGGCAAACCTGTACAATTAAATCTGAAAAAATATCTCAACTATTTTCTTGAATTTAGAGAAGAAACAATTAGAAAAAGAACTTTTTATTTTCTAAAAAACACTCTTGATAAACTAGAAATATCAGAAGGTTTATCTAAAGCTACAAAAAACATAAAAAAAGTTATCGCAATTATTGAAGAATCAGAAAATTCTGTGCAAGCTAGATCAAAATTAGTAAAAAATTTTTTCTTAAGCGAAAAACAGGCAAATTCAGTTTTGGATATGCCACTAAAAAAATTAACAAATCTAGAAAAAAATCAAATTGATAACGATATAAAAGATCTAGATGAAAAAAAGAATTATTTTCAAAAATTGTTAAATGAAAGAGAATTATTACTTGAATTACTTATAGAAGAATTATTAATATTAAAGAAAAAATACAATGTTATACGTAAAACAAAAATAATTAAAAATATAAATCAACATGAAGAATTAGAAACACTTAATAATCAGATATTAGAAGACTTTATAAATAAAAAAACAAAATTATGCATAGACAATAGACTTTATTTAAAAAGGATGATTTTAGGTAATTACAAGAAATCATTTGAGGTTGTAAATAAAATTATAGATAATAAAAATATTCAAAAATTTATATGTAATATTGAAAAAAATATAAAATTAATTGGAATCACAAATACGGGAAAAGTATTTAACATTGATTGGGAATCAAGTATTAATAAAGACTATAAATTAGATAATAAAATTCTTGGAAATATTCATCCTAACGAAATAATAAATTTTCATTCATTAAAAAAAGAAACTAGAAATTATTTATGCATATTAAATTCAGATGGAAGATTTAAAAAAGTTCTATTTGATGAAGATATGATTAAAAGCAATAGATCTTTCACTATTACAAAATTAAAAAATAATTTAAAAACAATCGATTCTTTTATTTCTAATGAAAGCAAAGATTTAATAATATTAACCTCGATAGGAAGAATTTTTAAATTTAATTTATCAAATAAATTTTTAACGCCAACTTCTAAACAATCACAAGGATTAATAATTGCAAAACTTTTACCATCTGAAAAAATCGTTTCCTGTTGTACATTTAATGATGGAGAAAATATTTTTTTAATATCTAAACAAGGAAAAATCTTTTGCATAAATAGTAAAGAAATTTACTGCTCAAATGAATACAGTTTGGGATATTTGAATGAAAAAACCCAACTTAAAAACGATTACTTCCTCAAAATAATGGCAAATAACCATTACCTTGATATTGAAACTAATAAAAATAAATCTGCAAGATTAGACTTAAATAAATTAAATTTTAGATCTAATAAATCAAACTTTTTAATTGATTTTTTAAAATTAGATAATGATGAATACCTCGAAAATTGTTTCCGACTTGAAAACTTTCACGACTAAGATTTATATTCATTTTCGACCCAATTTAAGTATTCTTGATTTACTGTTCCAGTTACATAATCACCAGTAAAACAACTCATCTCTAAACCTTTAATATGAGAATCACCAATTATAGATTTACGCAAACTTTCAACACTTTGATAAACAAGGTTATCAATTTCAAGTTTATCAGCGATTTCACTTATTGTCCTATCATGAGCTATTAATTCATCTCTATTAGGCATATTAATTCCATAAACGTGAGGATAACGAACAGGTGGTGCTGCTGAAGTAAAAAATACTTTATTTGCTCCTGCATCTTTAGCCATCTGAACAATTTCTTTTGAAGTAGTACCTCTTACTATCGAGTCATCAACAATTAATACATTTTTATTTTTAAACTCCGCACTCATAGCGTTTAATTTTTGCCTTACAGATTTCTTACGTTTCTGTTGACCAGGCATTATGAATGTTCTGCCAACATATCTATTTTTAAAAAAACCTTCCCTATATTCTATTCCTAACTGTCTTGCAACTTGCATTGCCGCGGGTCGAGAAGAATCAGGAATAGGCATAACTACATCAATGTCTCCAGAATTGATTGTTTCTTTTATTGTTTCTGCTAAATAATCTCCCATCTTTAAACGAGCTTTATAGACTGAAATTCCATTCATAATTGAATCTGGTCTAGCTAAGTAAACATATTCAAAAGCACAGGGAAATAACATTGGATTTTCAGAACATTGCTTAGAGAAAAACTCCCCATCAAGATTTATAAAAACAGCTTCTCCTGGATCTACATCTCTCACTACTTCATAATCATTATTCTCAAGTACTAAAGATTCGCTTGCAACCATCCATTCTTCTTTTTTTGTGGTTAATGAAAGTCTTTTGCCTATGACTAAAGGCCTAATACCAAAAGGATCTCTAAATGCTAATAAACCATGTCCTGAAATTAACGCAATTGAGGCATATGACCCCTGAATTCTTTTATGCAAAGATTTGACCGCATCAAAAATAATATCAGGTTCTAATTCTTGATTATGAATTTGGTCTTGTAATTCTGTCGCAAATACATTTAACAACATTTCAGTATCACTTGAAGAATTTGTATGCCGCTTGTCGACATTAAATAACTGTTTTTCTAGATCTCTGGTATTAGTCAAATTTCCATTATGTATCAAAACAATTCCATAAGGAGCATTAACATAAAAAGGCTGCGCTTCTTCTACACTTTCTGCTGATCCCTTTGTTGCATACCTAACATGACCCAACCCAATTTTGCCAATTAAATTCCTCATATCTCTAGTTCTATAAGCAGTATTAACATGACCTTTAACCTTATGTATATGAAAAACAGTGTTTTCCATTGTTGCTATACCTGTTGAATCTTGACCTCTATGCTGCAAAAGCAAAAGACTATCGTAAATTTGTTGATTTACATCATTTGAAGAAACGATTCCAACTATACCGCACATAACTTAATATCTTAAAATGATTAATAGTTGAGAAATGTTTTTCATATTTAAAAGTAATCTGAAATACTATTATTAAATTTTTCGGTTAATTCCTCAACCCTAATATTGCAGATATTTTTTTCGTTGATTTTTATCTTCAGCGTGTCACTAGATACGTATCCTATTTTTTTTACATAAACACTTGATGGAAAATTTATTTGATTTTGCTTTAAATAATTAAACCATTCATTTTGTTTAATTTTACTAATTGAAAAAATAATTCTTGACCCCCCTTCAGCAAACAATAAATTATCAACTCTATTTAAATCTTTCTCTAATTCTATAGTTGCACCCCTTGCGGACAATATACAAGACTCTGCTAATGCTACCGCTAAACCTCCGTCGCTTATATCGTGAGAAGAAGCTACAAAACTGTTTAAAATCGCATTTCTTAAAAAACTCTGGCAAAACTTTTCATCCAACAAATCTATTTTTGGAGGCCGACCTGTAATTTCTCCATGAAAATATTCCAAATAAGAACTGGCTGCAATTTTTGTTTCTGAGTTGGAAGAACCAATTAACCAAATTTGATCTTCAATATTTTTCCATTCACTACTTATAGCTTTTTCGACATTATCTAATTTTCCAACCATTCCAATAACAGGAGTGGGATTGATAGGAGTAATTAAATTATTTTTATTTTTAGATTCATTATATAAAGATACATTACCTCCTGTAACAGGAGTTTCTAAAGCTTTACAGGCTTCAGCAATTCCATTACATGAAGATGAGAGTTGCCAATATCCTATTTCATTCTCAGGGGAAGAAAAATTTAAATTATTTGTAATTGCTACTGGTTCAGCACCAACACAACTAACATTTCTAGCAGACTCTGCAACAGCAGCGATAGATCCTCTAAAAGGATCAAGCGCAACCCATCTACTATTGCAATCAACTGAAGCAGCGACACCAGAAAATACTTTAATTTTATTTTTTTTATTTTGTTCCCTTAGTCTTACTACGGCTGCATCTGATTTTCCAGGTTTAAAAACTGTATTTGCTTGTACTTGAGAGTCATATTGTTTATAAATCCATCGTTTAGAAGCTATTGATGGATTAGATAGTAGTTTTAAAATGATTTCTGAAAAAGAAAAATTCTTATTTTCTTTCAATGAAAATATTTTTTGCTCATGAATTTCTGGTAAATCATTTTCTTTCCATTCCCATTTATTTAAAAGATCATCGGGTGGGTTATTAATCACATTGTGAAAATTTACTGGAGTATCATCAGATAAGGCAGAAGTAGGTATTTGGGCCACAATTTTACCTTTATGAGAAATAATTACCTCATTAGTTCTTATCACTTCGCCAATAACACTGGCATATAATCCCCATTTATTAAATTTTTCAATAAGATCATTAATTTTTTCTTCTTTAACGACAAACAACATTCTTTCTTGCGATTCAGATAATAAATATTGGTATGAAGACATATCATCTTCTCTAGAAGGGACCAAATCTAAATCAATAGATATCCCTAAATTTCCATTTGCAGCCATTTCTGCGCTACTACATGTTAAACCTGCAGCACCCATATCTTGAGCTGCAATTACATCCCCTGTCTTGAAAGCATCCAAGCAAGCTTCAATAAGACTTTTCTCAACAAATGGATCCCCTACCTGAACAGCAGGTCTATCATCCAATGAAGTTGTAGTTAATTCTGAACTAGCAAAACTAGCACCACCAACACCATCTCTGCCAGTTGTATTACCAACATATAACACTGGTGATCCTACATTTTTAGCTCCAGAACAAACTATTTCCTCAGTCTCTAAAAGTCCTAAAGCCATAACATTCACTAGTGGATTGCCAGAGTAACTATCATCGAAATCAATTTCACCTCCAACAGTCGGCACACCTACACAATTCCCATAATGTGCAATACCGGATACAACTCCTCTTAATAAATCAACATTTGATGATTTATCAAGGTTGCCGAATCTCAATGAATTCAAGACTGCGATTGGCCTTGCACCCATTGTGAATATGTCTCTTAAAATTCCTCCTACGCCTGTTGCTGCACCTTGAAAAGGTTCAATAGCAGAAGGATGATTATGACTTTCTATTTTAAAAACAAGTTTTTGATTATTTCCAACATCAATAACGCCAGCATTTTCTCCAGGTCCAACTAAGACATTTTTACCTTTAGTGGGAAACTTAGATAGTAAAGGTTTTGAATTTCTATAACAACAATGTTCGGACCACATAACGCCAAACATGCCTAATTCCGTTCTGTTAGGTTTTCTCTTTAATCTATTGCAAATTTCTTCGTAATCATTAAGTGTTAAATTTTCAACTTGTAGTGCTTCACTAAGATCATAAAGATCATTATTTTCTTGATTTATCATTATTTATATCCAAGGGTCATCTTCTTTTTTTTCACTAGAAGGAATAGATGATCTTGCATTATTATAAAAACTTTTTTGTTTAAAATCTAAGTTTTGGCTAATATCTTCATCTTCTTCAAGCCATTCCTCTAATCTATTAGAAGCAATATTTTTCATATCATCAAATCTATCAAAAATTTTTTTCCCTTTTTGCATAAATTCATTTTTAATACTTGATTTTATTAAAGATAAATCATCTAAAGAATTACTTTCACAGAATACCAATCCCGGTTGTTGGTCATTAATATTATCAATAGTTAATTTCCATCTACTAGAACCTGGGATCTTAGGATTAGATCTAGAAACTAAATAATATTTAATTTTTCCCGTTTTCATTTCAAATAAAAAATCTGCAATGACTCCTATTTTTGATCCATTTTTATTTATAAGATTAGCTTCTATTAAAGTTGGGAACCTATTTAAAGTTGCTAAATCCGAAATAGCCGGATCACCTTTGACATAAATTTCATTATCTATTATTTGAGTAATTTGATTTAGTCGCCAAACATTTCTTTTTAAATCAAAATTTGAAGGACGAGAGTACCATCCAAGAATCCGGTGAACTGGAGGGTGCATCCAGACATTTTCACCATTTCCATAATTAAGGACCATATTACCCTTAACATTATAATTTAATAATTCACTTAATAAAATCTCTTTAGGTAATTTCAAATTAAGAACGAACCTGCACAGGCATAACTAAGTAAGTAAAAGAATTAAGATTATCTTCTGGCACAAAAACAGCTGGAGTAGTTGCAATATTACACTTTAAAAGTACATTTTCAGAAGCAATAACTTTTAAACCTTCCAACAGATATCTTACGTTAAACGCAATATCAAAATTTTCTCCAGAATAAGAAACAGGTATTGATTCATTTGCATTTCCAATATCTTGTGCATCTGCGCTGATTGAAGCTAAATCTTTATCATCTAATTTAATCTTTACAACACTACTTTGCTGATCAGCTAAAACAGCAATTCTTTCTAATGCATCAATTAATTTTTTTGTATTAAAATTTAGAATTTTAGAAAAAGAATCAGGAATTAATTGTGAATAATTAGGATAAGTACCTTCTAAAGTTCTTGTAGTAATTATTTGATTAGAAGATATAAATACTACTTGACCTTTGTCATAGAAAAGCTTAATTGAATTTTCTGAGCTTCTCAAAGATACTAATTTTTCAATTTCTCTTAATGATCTAGTTGGGATAGTTACCGATAATTCATCAACATTTGAAGATAAGTTTTCTTTATTTTCAATATGTTCTTCATTACCAATTAAAGCAACAGCCAATCTATGACCATCTGTAGAAGCAGACTCTAAATAATTTGTTTTGAAAGTAAAATTGACACCTGTGAGTAGTTGCTTTGAATCATCATTACTACTGGCAAAAATGGTAGATTTTAAAGCCTTTAAAAAAGAACCAGGATCAATATTCAAAGAAGTACCGCTTTCAACAAATGGTAAATTAGGATATTCATCAGATGGTATCCCTTTTAGATTAAAAGAACCTCGGTCACTTTTTATTAGTATATTATCTGAATTCTCGTCTACTTCTAAAGAAACAGGAGTTTCATTAGGTAGTTTGTTTACTATTTCGGATAAAAGTTTTGAAGGTATAGTAATAGCTCCACTATTTTTAACAGTTCCATCAAAAGAAGTTTGAATTCCTAAATTCAAGTCAAATCCTGTGACGCTAATTTTATTAGTTCCTTCATCAGCTGTTAAAAGTATGTTTGCAAGAATTGGATGCGTTGGCCTTGAAGCAACTGCCTTGCTTACTAGTTGTATAGCATTATTTAATTCATTTTGATTACAAATAATTTCCATCAGAATTTGGAACTTTTTACAAATACAATATACTTTTTTCGTAAATTAAATTCAATAAATTTATTTTTTACTCTATTTCTAATTTAAAAATAAATAATAAAATAAAAAATTTAGTAGTAGTAGTTATTGTGGGAACTGTGGAATTCTTAAGTTAAACAGCTTGTCTATTAAGTTTACAAAGAAAAGAGTATGTGTAAAAAAAATTTTATTTGTTGAATATTTTTTTCTTTTTTCGAAAATTTTAAACTTATTCAACAAATAGAATTTCTTGTTATGTACTTTTCAACAAATTAGGTTTGTTTTTAATTGATTTCCACAGACACTATTTTTTTTGGACTTTAATATCCTAAGATTTTAGTTATATTTTTTAATGATGGTTCAACATTTTTTCTGAAAACAGCATCGTTGTTTTTTATGGCGCAATCAGGATCTTTCAATCCATTTCCAGTAAGAACACAAACAATTTTGGATTCTTTCTGAATTCTATTTTTATTTTTAATTAGTCCAGCAACTGATGCTGCACTAGCAGGTTCACAAAATACTCCTTCTTTGGCAAGAATTTTATAAGCATTGATTATTTCTTCATCTGTAACTGACTGAAAGTCTCCTTTACTCTCCTTCCTTACTTTTTTTGCTTTTTCTCTATTTACAGGATTTCCAATTCTTATTGCGGTTGCAATTGTTTCTGGATCCTTAACTATTATATTTTTTACTAATGGCGCAGAGCCTTCGGATTGAAAACCCATCATTATTGGTAATTGCAAATTTCTTTTTATTTTTGAATATTCTTTAAATCCCATCCAATAAGCAGTTATGTTTCCTGCATTACCCATTGGAATACAAAGCCAATCAGGAGCATAACCTAAGTCATCAACTATTTCAAAAGCAGCCGTCTTTTGACCTTGTATTCGATATGGATTAACAGAATTAACAAGTTCTATAGGATGTTCTGAGGATAAATCTCTAACAATTTCAAGAGCCTTATCAAAGTTTCCATTAATAGATATTATTTCAGCGCCATACATTAAAGCTTGCGCAAGCTTTCCTTGTGCAACAAATCCTTCTGGGATTAAAACATAAGGTTTTAATCCTCCTCTCGAAGCATATGCAGCAGCAGCAGCAGAGGTATTTCCAGTACTTGCACAAATTACTGCTTCACGGCCTTCTTCTTTTGCTTTGCTAATTGCCATAGTCATACCACGATCTTTAAAAGATCCAGTTGGATTAAGGCCATCATATTTTAAAAAAACTTTTGTTCCATTTCCAATTAAGTTACTAATTGACTCGCTAAAAATTAGTGGTGTATTTCCTTCATTTAGCGAAATAATAGGAGTTTTCTTTGTGACTGGGAGATATTGCTTATAAGCTTCTATTAGACCTGGCCATCTTTTTTTTCTGTAATTAATACGCAGTTTATTTTTTATTTTATTTAATAACACCATGGTTGTTTAATTTGTTTTGATTTTTTCTAGAGGGGAATTGGTGAAAAAAGTTAATAATTCTGAAATAGATTCTACTTTATTCATAACTTTGCTCAAAGCGCTGACATCTAAAATTACAGTTTTAGTTGGATATCCTTCAAAAAAATTTATTAGATTTATTTTTCCATTTCCAATGTTAATTCCTTGAATTACGCTTGCTCTAAGGGCCAGCATGCCTGTTCTTTCATCAGTTGCTCTGGGTGGGTGAATAATAGATGAAAGTCTTGTTAAAAAAACATTACCTATTTCAGAATATACTAGCTTGCTTGCAATCGTAATAGGAACTTCAAATTCTTTGTTCAAAAATGTTCTAATTTCTTTATCAGGAGACCCGGTTGCTCTCAAAATTCTTTTTAATTGTCTTGTAGATTTACCTTC
>QCNA01000005.1 GCA_003213375.1 Prochlorococcus sp. AG-424-A03
TAAATATGATCCACAAAAAGTCATAGACTATATTAAGTCCAGAATGAAAGGTAGATATTTAGTAGATGATATTGTAAAAATTATGATTAATCTAAATTCTGGCGAATCGAAAGGCACAGCTTGGGGGTGCGATCTTTCTAAAAAATATGTTGAAATAAATAGCGAATATACTACTTAAGTTTTAATAAATCTAATGGTAGATATTCATTCATATAAAGAAACAGTATTGTTAAAGTTCCAATTACAGAGCCTATAAAACCTCCAAAAAAATTAACTAATAATCCAGATTGTCTAATTATTGGTTCTTCGTTTTTTTCTTCTTCAAAATTAGGAGAATCAACAACTTTTAAGCGCTGATTGGTTGTTGGTTGTTTAAGTTGTTGGTGTCGGATAAGGGCTTCGAAATCAGGCATGGAATTTGTGAGGCAATTGAACAATAAGCAGACCAGCCCGTCATTCGACGAGGATCTGATCTACCTAAATCGTCTACAGCTTCAAATACAGCATTGCCTGAGGCTTCTGCTTTATCAAATGCTGAAAGTAAGGGTATAAATGTATCAAAAACATATAAACCAAAATTTTCTAGAGCTGCTTTGGCTTGTTGCGCTGCTTTTTGCTGTCTAAAATCAACTTTTACTATTACTACAGCATGGTTAACTTTTAAGTTGCTTAATAAATTAGCTAGTTCAACAGTTAATTCTACTGATCTAGCTTTTGCAGTTGTAGGTAAGATAACTAAATCTGAACCATACGCTAAGTGTTTAAGTTCTTCTTGATCACTGCTAGCCTGGCCATCAGTTATTACAATTTCTGATGATCTTGATGCTTTAGCAGCTGAACTGACGGGGAACACTGGAAATGGAAGATTGCCTCTTGATGCGTATGCTAAAGCAGATCTATTCTTGTCGGCATCGACTATGCAAACTTTTTTACCTTCAGAATGCCAAACACTAGCAAGGTGAATACTTGTACAGGTCTTGGCTACCCCCCCTTTTTGTCCGCAAACGGTAATGAACAATTTTTTATTTTTATTTCTCTTACTTTGGAGAATAATTTCTTAATGTCAAGAGAAATTGATTTTTAATGCCTTAAAACTTATTTTTTGAAATATTTTAAAGAAGTTAATATTTTTAGATAACCTTATAAAGTTCCCTATTTAAGTTGGCTAGTGAAGAAAAGAATTGGATTAGGTACGTGGTCTTGGGGGAATAAGCTTTTCTGGAATTACCAATCTACAAATGACGATGATTTACGTGAGACATATAATGAGGCGTTACGAAGAGGTTTCGATCTAATTGATACTGCAGATTCTTATGGTACTGGGAATCTTCAGGGTAGAAGTGAATTGTTGATAGGAAAATTTTTACTAAATACTCCTTCAGCAAAGAAAAAAAGAATTCAAATAGCAACCAAACTTGCACCTTATCCCTGGAGAATAGGAAAAAGGGGCTTTAATAAACCTTTTTTGAAAAGTTTAGAAAGACTTAATAACAAATTAGATATAGTGCAATTACATTGGTCAACCGCAAAATACAATCCTTGGCAAGAATTAGGGCTGTTGAATAATCTTTGCGATTTAAAAGATGAAGGCTTTGATTTTCAAATAGGCTTATCAAATATAGGCCCAAAAAGATTGATGAAATTAATTAATTTCTTAGCTCAAAGAGATCAGAGCCTAAAGAGTGTTCAAATACAGTTTTCTTTGCTTGCTCCCGATTTAGAAAAACAATATCAGGTAAAAAAAATTTGCGATGAAAATAAAATTGATTTCTTTGCTTATAGTCCTTTGTCCTTTGGAATACTTTGTATTGATCCAGATAAAGAACAGAATAAAGAAAAAAGTTTTATTCGCAATGCATTATTTGAAAACTATAAAAAACCTACATATGAATTGCGGAGGTGTTTAAAAAGAATTGCAAATCAAAGATCAGTTTCCCAAGCGCAAGTAGCAATAAATTGGTGTTGTTATCAAGGAGCTATTCCGCTCGTAGGAATGCGAAAAAAATCTCAAGTTATAGATGTATCGAACGTATTCAAGTGGAATTTAAATAAAAGTGAATTTAAAGTACTTCAGGAATTGTCAAAAAAATGTTTAAAAAAAATGCCTAAAAATCCTTTTTCAAGCATTTAATTAAATTTTTAGCTAGATATTTTTTTATTTTTTTTTATTTGACAACCACTATTCCATAGTTCATTTGGAAATTTTTCGCCAGTAAATCTAATAACTTTTGGTTTGAGATTTATTATCAAGTCATTCAGTTTTTTATTAGATTCCATTTTGCAAGATTTGATTTTTTAATAAGATAAATTAATTTAAAACTTATCTTCTCAGTATTTATACTTATAAAATAAAAAAAATTCTTTTTAATACAAGCATTTGCAGCAATATTTATACACTAATAAATTATCTATTACAACTCCTGAGTTATTTAAAAAAGTGGAGTCCTCCCAGACTCCTCGTATCATTTGGTTGATAAGGCTGATATAACCCCATCTCCTTTAGGATCAAGCAGCAACTGGCGCTGTTTGACGGGAGAAACTAACGATTTTGTTAGCATTTGTGTTTTTGCTCTAACCGAGCCGGCTTCAGTCACCTTCCTTATGCCCCGTCGAAACCATTACAACCCCAAATAGTGGAGTTGAGCGGAATCGAACCGCTGTCCGAAACATCGGTTGAGATCACCTAGTCCAATTGGACATTTATATTCTGACAGGCAAAATGGTTATTGAATAGTTTTTTTACTAAGTTTTATCGTATATGAATGTAGTGGCATCATCTCCTGAGGGACTAGAGAAATATTTAGCAGAAGAAATTTCAAATTTAGGGGGCTTTAATATTAATACTTATAAAAGATTTATTAATTTTGAATGTGATTTTGAAACTTTTTATAGAATTCATTTTTATTCCAGATTAGCATTTCGTTTTTATAGAAAAATTGCAAGTTTTAATTGCTATGACAAGCAATCTTTATATGCGGGGGTTAGAGATTCATTTGATTGGCTAAATTGGTTGCACTTTGATAAAACGTTTAATGTTCAAGTAACTGGGAGAACATCTTCTTTAAGTCATACTCATTTCACAGCTCTTGAAGTAAAAAATTCTATAACTGATTTGCAACAGGCAGTTTGGAATAAAAGATCAAATATTTCTCTAGATAATCCTGATTTTATAATTCATCTGCATTTAAATAATAATAAAGCAATTCTGAGTCTTCAAAGCAGCGTAGAAAGCTTACACAAAAGAGGCTATAGACCCGCAATTGGAAATGCTCCATTAAAAGAAAATTTAGCTTCTGGATTGATAAATATGACTCAATGGAATGGCAAAGTTCCATTAATAGATTTTATGTGTGGCTCGGGTACTTTTTTAATTGAGGCAGTCAACCAATTCCTTGGAGTTCCATTAAATATTGATCAAGTATATCTTTTTGAAAATTGGTTGGACTTTAGGAAAGATATTTATCTTAATGAAAAAAATAAGGCAAAAAATAAAATTATAAATTATGAAAAATTACCAACAATAATAGGGTGTGAAATTAATAAAAAGGTTTTTGAGCAGGCGAATGTAAACATATCATTAGCTGGACTCGAAAATTATATTGAGCTTATAAATAATGATTTTTTATCACTCCAATTAAGTTGCACACCTGGGAAAATCATATGTAATCCTCCATACGGCAAAAAATTAGGCGATGAAAATGAATTGATTTGTTTATATGAACAAATGGGAATCTTCTTAAAGAATAATTTTTCAGGTTGGGAATTTTGGTTGCTAAGTGGAAATTCAAAACTAACAAAATATTTGAAAATGAAATCTTCATTGAAAATTCCTGTTAGCAATGGGGGAATAGATTGTAGATGGATAAAGTACTTAATAAGGTAATTTATTTTTTGCCTAAAACTGCCTTTGTTGTCTTGCCTAAACCCTCTAATGTTTGAGGAAGATAAGGTCCTTTAGCTAATTTTCCTCCAAGCTTCAAACTTAAGCCTGCAAGAAATAAATCGATAAATATTATGAGTAGTAAATTATATTCAATATTCCAGTTATTATATTTCGTTAGAAAAAGATAAAAAATAATATGGATGCAAATTAATACTAATAATAATAATGTACTGCCAATTGCCAAAAATATTCCACCACTAATTAATCTTCTTTTTTCTCTATCTACTTCTTGAAGAGCTATTCTTACATGCAAATCCATCACTGAACTTGCGATAGCTGAAATTCTCGAGGCGGTACTTGCAAAGTTTTTATTTTTTGGTTTTTCCATATTATTTTCTGCCACTGTTAAGGATAGTTCCTATTAGTAAACCAATACCAGCCGCAATAGCAATAGATAATAGTGGTTTTTTTCTTATTGGATTTTCTATTTTTGGTCTAAGTGTATTGTTAAGTTCTTCTAATAATTCTTCTAATTGACTTTCGATAGGTTCAATTTTTTCTGATATTTCCCAATTGTTTTCTCTTATTGAATCAATGATTTCAAATAGTTGGCTTTTTATCCCAACTGCAGAAGTTCCACTATGGCTAGCTATTACTTCAACTAAATCATCAATACTCCCTTTTGTGGCTTCAAGGGTTTGTTGTGCAATGTTAGGCCATTTTTCTTTTATTAAAGGTATTAAACTGTCAATTTTTTCAAGTAACCATTTTTCCGAAATAACTTCTTTTTCAGGAAGATCAGAGTTATTTTCTTTTTCTTCTACTTCTTTGGGAGGATGGTAAGTCTCCATTATTTAAACTTATTTATTTTAAGATTAGACCCTATTTTCTTAATTTGGAACCCTTATCTAAAGAATTGTTCGATTAATATATAATAAAAACATATAAAAGTTTATTTACATTTTATTTATCTACTCTTTTCTGTAAGAAGGTTTTGTTAAGCTATTACTGAATTTATTAAAAGAGTTTAAATTTCATCATGGATATTACATTTGCATCTTTAATTTTTGCATCTCGCACAATCCCTACAGATTTTGGATTAGTAGCTGCAGCTATTGCTGGAGCTGGAAGTTTGCTATTCATTGCGTTAAGATTTGTACCTGATGCAGGTAATTAAATAACTGGAACCATCTTTAATAAAATATATCTTTATCTCAACTTTGTTTTGAAAATAGATTCGGTTTATTTATCAATTTGATAATGAATAAATGGGTTTTGCTTGAACATAAAGTTCATTCTGCTAACTCTTTTCATATTCATTATGATTTTCTTGTTGAAAATGGCATGGATTGTTTAACTTGGAAATTTTTAAAACTACCTTTATTAAATCAAGCTTCTATAGAGATTATTAAGCAGCCAAATCATAGACTTGTATGGTTATCTAGGCTAGAACATGAACTTTCTGATAATAGAGGGTTTGTAAAAAGAATTGATCATGGAATATTTAAAAATGTTTCTGATATATTAGACTCTGAACATTATAGATTCATTTTGGATGGTGAACTTCTTTATGGCATGTTTGAAATTTCGGGTAATTTTTGTAGATTGAGCAAAAGTTATTAATACTCATTTATAAATAAACGTAATATTCCTATTGAGAATTTTTGCAAATTAGTTATTCTTATTTAGCTATTGAGACTTGAGATTGGTACATATCAATCAGGTCGAGTTTGAAAATTTTAAATCTTTTGGGGGAAATGTAAAAATTCCTCTTGAAGAAGGTTTTACAGTGGTTACGGGTCCTAACGGTTCTGGAAAAAGTAATATTTTAGATGGAATTTTATTTTGTTTAGGTCTAGCTAATAGTAGAGGTATGAGGGCTGACAGATTACCAGATCTAATAAATAATTCCAAAGTTAAAGAGGGTAAGTCATCAGAAACATCTGTATCGGTAAAATTTAATCTTCAAGATTGGTCTCCCAGAGAGGACCTTCCGCCTTTGGAACTAGAAGAAGAAATTGCCCTTAATAAAGGTCAAAAAGAATGGTTAGTTTCTAGGAAATTAAAGCTTATGCCAGGTGGTTCTTATGCTTCTACTTATACTTCTGATGGAAAACAATGTACCTTGCAACAAATACAGAGAATATTAAGAGATATCAGTGTTGACCCTGAGGGTAGCAATGTTGTTATGCAGGGTGATGTAACAAGAATAGTATCAATGAATAATAAGGAGAGGAGAAATCTTATTGATGAATTAGCAGGAGTCGCACTTTTTGATACAAGAATAGAACAAACTAATGCAAAATTAAATGACGTTTTCGAAAGACAAGAAAGATGTGAAATTTTAGAAAATGAATTGCAATCTAGTAAAAATAAGCTTGAAAAAGAATGTGAAAAAGCAAAGCGATATAAAGAGTTAAAGGCAAAACTATTACAAATAATAGAACTAGAGAAAGTTCTTATTTTTGAAAAACAAGTTAAGCATGTTGAATCTATAGAAAAAAAAGAAAGTGAAATTGAAAAAAATAAAATCTTATTTAATAAACAAAAAGAATCTATTAGTAAAGAAATATTAGTTTTAGAAGACGCCTTGAAAATACTTGTTGATGAGCTTAAGGAGAAAGGAGAGGATAAATTGATAAAAGTTAATTCTGATATTGGAAGTATTAACTCTAGCTTGAGAGAACTTGATAGGATATCAATTCTGAATAAAGAAGAAGGTATTAAATTACAAAAACAGAGAGATGAAATTGCAATTTCTAAGAGGAATATCGAGTTAGAAAAGATGAGACAAGAAAATTTCGATGATAATTTTTTAAATCAATTGAACTTGCAAATTGATGATCTCACTTTAAAACACAAACTATCCAGAAAAAAACTTTCTGATGCGGCTGGAGAATCTGGAGAATTCTCAAAACAAAGTATCAAATTAAATGCCGAGCTTGAAAGTATAAAAAATCAAATTAATCCTTTGGAAATAAAAAAAAGGAAAATTGAAGAAGAAACTATTCAAAATAATATTCAAAAAGATGAGATATTGTCACAGATCGAATCCTTAGACTTAGAAAAGCAGAAACTTTTTCAGGGAAATCAAAGAAAAAAAGAGACATCTGATACAAAGAATAAAAACTTGGCAAGTAATAGTGCAGAAATTAATTCTTTAAAAAATGAAATCGATTTATTAATAAAAACTAATTCAAGGCTAAATAATGAGCAATTAAGGCTTGAAAAGGATTTATCTAGATTCGAAAGCAGGAAGGAAGCTTTAAACGAATCACGAGGTTCATATGCTCTCAGAATTCTCTTAGAGGCAGGGTTAGAGGGTATACATGGTTATGTAGCTCAACTTGGAGAGGTCAGTGAGAAAAATAGATATGCATTAGAAATTGCTGCTGGAAATAGGTTAGGACAAATTGTTGTTGATAATGATCATATTGCTGCAAAAGCAATTGAAATTCTTAAAAAGAAGAAAGCGGGAAGATTAACTTTTTTACCTTTAAATAGAATTAAAAGTCAAAAAAACAATTATGCAATTTCAAGATTTGAAAATAACAGGGAGAATGGATTTATTGATAAAGCTATTAATCTAATTACTTTTGATGAAGTTTATTCAGACGTTTTTCGATATGTTTTTGGAGATACTTTGGTTTTTTCAGACTTATCTTCAGCTAGGTTATCTACACAAAAAAATAGGTTGGTCACATTAAGTGGTGAATTATTAGAAGCAAGTGGTGCTATTACAGGAGGCAGTAAGTTAAATAAAGATTTGGCTTATAGGTTTGGAATTAATAATGATATTGATGATTCCAGTCCTATAAAAGAAAGATTATTAGTTATCGAAGAAGCTTTAAAAGAGTCAAATAATGATTTGATACTAAAAAATAATAGACTTAGTATATTAAATTCCAACCGCAGTCAAATAATTGAGGATTGTGCCTCATTTAATAAAGAAATTGAAGTAAATCAAGATTCTCTTAAAGCTGTCTCGCAAAGAATTGAGGATTGTAAATCGAGATTAAATAAACTTGATACTGCTAATAATTTATTAGTTAACGAGTTAGGTCATTTAAAAAATCAATTGAAGCCTTATCACGATAAGTTTGATCAACTACAAACTATTCAAAAGGAAAATTATGAAAAAAATCAAAAATCATCATTAATATCTTTTAATGACGATTTTAATAATCTTGATAAAAAACTTGAATTACTTATTAAAGAGAGAAATACATTACTAGATAAAAAGAATCAATTTGCTTTAAATAAAGAGCGTATCAATAATTCATTAAAAATTTCTTTGCTACAAGAAAAAAACTTACAGGAATCTATTAAACAACTCGCAATTGCTCATAGTGAATGGATAGAAAAAAGAGATCAATTTAAAAAAGAGCTTTCAGATCTCGATAATCAAAAAAATTCACTAGAGAAGAATTTAGGTTTATTGAGAAGGAAAAGAGATGAATTAAACTCTTCAATTTCAAATAAAAGGCAAGAATATAATAACTATCTGTTAAAGCTTGAATATCTTGAAAGGGATATGCATTCCCTTAAAGAAGAGATGAGGAGCGAGAAAATAAAATTAGAAAATTATAAAAAAGATCTACCTAATCCTTCCCCGGAGTTTGGAGAATATGAGGGGAAGAGTCTTGAATCTTTGCAATCAGAAATTTCGATTATAAATGCCAAGCTAGAAAGCTTAGAACCTGTCAATATGTTGGCTCTTGATGAACTAGAAGAATTAATTGAGAGATTAAATGGTTTGCGAGAAAAATTAGCAATTCTATCTAATGAAAGATCTGAATTATTGCTGAGAATAGAAACTGTATCTACGATGCGTCAAGAAGCTTTTATGCAAGCATTTACAGAAGTTGATAGACATTTTAGAGAAATTTTTGCAAATTTATCTGATGGAGATGGATTTCTTCAACTTGAAAATCCTAATTCTCCTTTAGAAGGAGGATTAACTTTAGTGGCTCATCCTAAGGGAAAAAATGTCAGAAGATTAGCGTCTATGTCAGGTGGTGAAAAATCTTTAACTGCTTTAAGTTTTTTATTTGCTTTACAAAAGTATAAGCCTTCACCTTTTTATGCATTAGATGAGGTTGATAGTTTTTTAGATGGTATTAATGTTGAAAGGTTGTCAAAACTAATATCAAATCAGTCATCAAATGCTCAATTTATAGTCGTAAGTCATAGAAGGCCTATGATTAGTGCGTCTGAACGAACAATTGGGGTTGCGCAAGCAAGAGGTGCTAATACTCAAGTTCTTGGGTTACCAAATGCTGCATAAACACACTTTTTTAAATTTATACGTCAGAATGATAAAAAGAAATTTATGAGCTTGTCTAACACATCTGCTAATAAGAATCTCCCTAACTCGGTTCCAAGCGAACGTTTATGGTTAAGGTCAGAACTAATGGGAACTCAAGTTATAACTACTGATACTGGAAGGAGGCTAGGCGTAGTTGGTGAAGTTGTTGTTGATATCGATAGAAGAGAGGTGGTCGCTTTGGGACTAAGAGATAATCCACTAACAAGATTTTTACCAGGTTTGCCAAAATGGATGCCTTTAGAAAGTATAAAGCAAGTTGGAGATGTCATATTAGTTGACTCTCTAGATTCTTTGAGTGAGAGTTTTTCTCCAGAAAGATATGGGAAGGTAATTAATTGTCAAGTAATTACAGAATCTGGACAACTTTTAGGAAGAGTTCTTGGCTTTTCTTTTGATATTGAGACAGGAGATTTGATATCTCTTGTTATGGGCGCTGTTGGTGTTCCGCTTTTAGGTGAGGGAGTTTTAAGTACTTGGGAAATACCTGTTGAGGAAATTGTAAGTAGTGGTACCGATAGGATTATTGTTTATGAAGGTGCTGAAGAGAAATTGAAGCAAATCAGTAGTGGACTACTTGAGAAACTTGGAGTCGGGGGTTCTTCATGGGATGAAAGGGAAGCAAATGGATACTCAGCAAATCTTGTACCTGTTGAGAATCAGTTACTTTCAGGTTCTGAATCAGAACTGCAAAACAACTTAATCGAGGATTATGAAGAGGTTGTTGAACAAGATGATTATGAAGATGATTATGAAGATGAACTTGAATATGTTGAAATACAGGATTCTGCAGAGGAAATAAATAACAGAAAAAAGCTATATATGGATAATGACGACTCTGACCAGATCGAGAATCAAAATAGTGTTAATCAAATTGATGAAAAAAACAATATTGATTTTAAGCAAAAGAAACAATCAACTACTAATTTAGCTTCGAAAAGACCAATTCAAAAGGCAACTGAAACTTTAGATATTGAACCTCTAGATGAACAAAATTTAGTTCAAAATAATAAAAAATTAGAAGAGTTTGAAATTGATGATCCCTGGTAGTTGTTAAAGTTTTTTTATTGAATTAATAATTATAGAAGCAAGCTTTTTTGCAGCACCTTTATCGCCTCTTTCTTTGTGTAGGTTATCCCTAATATTTTTTAATTGACCTCTATTTTTTATAAGCAATAATACTTCTCTTGCAATTTTTATTGGTGAAATAATACCTATCCTTTCAGGGACTATCATTCTTTTAGCTTTTATATTTGGCCATGCAAAAAACTTCTTTTTTTTAAAATAGAAATTTTTAATTATAAAAGTTAGGAATCTATTTATTAATGAAATTTTTCCAATTATTCCAAAAATACCATCCCATGCATTCATTTTATTTAAATGTTGAGTTGGCAGGACAACTAACATTGGAAGACTAATTGCTGCTAATTCTGCAGTATTTGCTCCTACAGTTGTAATTGCAAGATCACATTCTTTTAATATTTCATAGCAAGGATGTTTCTTGATTAGATAAATCTTTGTATTTTTTGATGTTTCAATTACATAATCAAAATGAGAGTCTTTTAAGTTTTTAATTGTTTTGATTTTTGATGAGTAATATTTGGCAATTGGATTTTTGTTGCTTTGAAAATATAAATATTCATTTTTATCAGTGGTTGGGGCAATGGGAATTATAAAATTTATATTTTGATTTTCTTTAGCGATATGATCTGCAACTTCTAAGAAGAAAGGAATTCCAACAGAAAGCTTTGCTCTCTTAGAACCAGGCAACAATGCAATGTAGTGTTTTTCTTTATTTCTTAATGATATTTCGTTATTAAGTTTGATATCTGCCATCAAATCGCCAATGATTTTACATTTATATTTATATTTTTTAGGTATTAACTCTTTTACTTTTAAATTCATAGCAGCAATTTCGTTGGTCCATTTAGGCCATCGCGAAACCCATTCAGCATATGCGATATTTAAATAACCTAATCTTTTAGCTAATAAAATGCTCCAAAATTGATCCCCACCAAGGAAAATAACTACCCCTTTTTTTGGCCAATGAGCAAAAGAATGGGGCTTTATTAATAATTTCCAAAAACTTTTGGATTTTGTAATTAATTCGAATTTATTCCATGAATTTGCCACTAAAAATTCTTTACCAGTGGCATTTGGGCAAGGAACAAGGACTAATCTAAGAGTGAAATCCTGTTTCTTGTCATCAGATAGTGATTTATTTATTTTGTTAAGCTCATCCACTACAGGATTTACCCATGTAGTTAATTCACCAGGACCATTGGAAATAATAACTACTGCAACTGATTTTTTTTTCATTGCAGTTAAACCAGAATACATTAAATGCGGACGGCGAGACTTGAACTCGCAAGGCCGAAGCCACACGCTCCTTAGACGTGCGCGTCTACCAATTCCGCCACGTCCGCAAAGGGTTTTCAGCAGCCGGGGGATACCTAAACCTTAGAAATATCATACATTATTGTCTGAAATAGGCATTTAGCTTGAAAAGAGTTTTTTGAATATGATGAATTTTTTTTCTATTGCATAAAACAAATATTTATACATATATAACGCCTTAGGTTGTATTGTAAAAAATGTCCTCTGATCACTAAAAAATTTTGTTGAATACCTTGGCAAATAATTTTTTATTTTAAGTCATTTCATTTCTTCAATTTTATTTTCATAATGGTTGAAAAAGTTTTAATTGCTAATCGTGGAGAAATAGCTTTACGAATTGTTAGAAGTTGTAGAGAACTAGGTATTGCAACTGTTGCAGTTTTTAGCACTGTAGATAAAAAAGCATTGCATGTTCAGCTTGCTGATGAGGCGGTTTGCGTCGGAGATTCATTAAGTAATAAGAGTTATTTAAATATTCCAAATATACTTGCTGCTGCTACATCGAGAGGAGTTGATGCTATTCATCCTGGTTATGGATTTCTTGCGGAAAATGATAAATTTGCTGAGATGTGTAAGGATCATGGCATAGTTTTTATTGGCCCATCTCCTAAAGCTATTAGATCTATGGGAGATAAATCTACTGCTAAAGAAACTATGGAAGCAGTTGGAGTTCCAACAGTACCTGGTAGTAAAGGGTTGTTATCAAATGTTGATGAGGCTTATAAATTGGCAGATGAAATTGGCTATCCGGTAATTATTAAAGCGACTGCTGGAGGAGGTGGAAGAGGTATGAGGTTGGTTGAAAACTCTGATCATCTCGAAAAAATGTTTAAAGCAGCTCAAGGCGAAGCAGAAGCAGCTTTTGGTAATGATGGTTTATATATGGAGAAATTTATAAAGAAGCCAAGACATGTAGAAATTCAAATTTTGGCCGATCGGTCGGGTAATGTTGTTCATTTAGGAGAGCGAGATTGTTCAGTTCAAAGAAGACATCAGAAGTTACTAGAAGAGTCTCCTAGTCCTGCAATTAACACTGAGCTAAGAAAAAAAATGGGGAACGCAGCTATTGCTGCTGCAAAAAGTATCGGCTACGAAGGAGCCGGGACTGTTGAATTTTTAGTTGATGATGATGATAATTTTTATTTTATGGAGATGAATACTAGGATTCAAGTTGAACATCCTGTTACAGAAATGGTTACAGGAGTTGATTTAATAGCTGAGCAAATTAAAATCGCAAGCGGAGCAAACTTGGAATTTAATCAGGATGATATCCAATTAAATGGTCATGCCATTGAATGTAGAATCAATGCTGAAGATCCTTCTCATAATTTCCGACCATCACCTGGAAAAATAACTGGGTGGCTTCCTCCTGGTGGCCCTGGTGTAAGGGTAGATAGTCATGTTTATACAGGCTATGAAATACCTCCTTTCTATGACTCATTAATTGGTAAATTAATAGTCTGGGGAAAAGATCGTAATACTGCAATTAAACGTATGAATAGGGCTTTAAATGAATGTGCAGTAACTGGTATTCCGACAACAATTAATTTTCATTTAACTTTACTGAATAAATCTAAATTTAAGCAGGGTAAGATACACACTAAATATGTAGAAGAAGAATTATTACCAAATTATTGAGAAGTAATTAAATGATTTCTATGAAATATGTGTATGCAATGCAAGTTTTATAAGCCCTTGCTGACCGACTAAAATTTCTCTTAAAAAACTTATAACTCCGATCCAAATTACGGGTCCAACATCAACGCCCCCAATAGGAGGAATTAGTTTTCTTGTTAAACTAAGGACAGAGCTTGATGGTATTGAAACTAATAACCATAAACCTTTACTTAAATCAATTTTTGGGTACCAAGTAAGTATTAATCTTATTAGAAAAACTATAGTTAGATATGAAAGAGAAATTCCTAAACTAATATCTAAAATTTGAAGAGAGTTTACAAGCAAGGAAATCACAATTATTTAATTCATCTTAATAAATAACCCATTGAAAAGTATTTATTTCGTATTATAAATTGAGAATTTAATATTTAAAAAGTGTTTCAAATCTCCAATTTATTACTAGCCGCAGATTTTTCTGCTGAAGTTGCAAATAATTCCGCAGTTGGAATGATAGGTAGTTTTATTGCCGCTGCCTTACTTATCGTAATTCCAGCTACTGCATTTTTGATTTTTGTTAGCCAGAAAGATTCCCTTGATCGTACTTCTACTGGAAGACGCTAGTTTTTGTCGAAGTTTTAAGTAAACTATATATAGGGGATATAAGTAATCCTTTAAAAAATAAATTTTTGGAGAAAGAATGTGGTCAATGCTAGTCTCAATTGGGCCAGTATTGTTGGTATAGTTCTCGCGGTATGTGGAGGAGGCCTTTATTTCTTGAGGTCCTTTAAGCCTGCCTTAGCAAGGGACTATGATGTTTTTTTCGCAGCAATTGGACTTTTGTGCGGAGGAATATTATTTTTTCAAGGCTGGAGGTTAGATCCTATCCTTCAGTTTGGTCAGTTTTTATTAGCAGGAACTACAGTTTTTTTCGCATATGAAAGTGTGCGATTGAGGGGAGTTGCTACTGATCAAGCTAGAAGATCATCTTATTTTGATGATGATCCTATTTCTGATGTTCCCAGAAATTCTAGAGGCCGATTTAATGACAATTATGATAGGTTTGAAGAATCTGAAAGACCATCCAGAAGATTTAAACCTCAAGAAGATGAATTTGAAGAAGACTACACGGAGGGGAGATCTCGCAGGAGGAATGTTTCAAGAGCCATACCCTCTGCTGCAGCAAGTAGAAGTAGGCCATCGACAAGGGAAATAAGTCAGTTTGAAAATGACGAACCTATAAGAAGTAGAAGACAGACTTCCGAAAATAGAAATAGGAAACAACCAGAAACAAATAACTTTGGTGAGAGAAGAAATTTATCTCGCGATGAAGTTAAAACAGGTTCTAGACCCAGAATGAATCGTACAGTTTCTAGACAAGATAATAACTCTACTACTGGTGATTCTTCTCCATCAAGAAAGAAACCTACTAGATCCGCTGTTAGGCAGCAAACTTCAACAGCTCAAGTAGAAGATGCTTCATTTAAAGATGCTAATCAAGCCAAAAACCCACGTGAGACTCGTAGAGTAAGCTCTTCAGCTAGATCAAGTTCAAAAAATCAAAATAGTAGATATAACGTTGGAATAAACAAGAAGAAACCAAGAGATAACAGTTCTAGATTTGATGATTAATTATAAGATTCCTGCCCATTTTAAAAACGATTGTTTACTAAATAATTCAATCAATATTATTGCAAGGAAGCCAATCATTGCAAATCTTCCATTAGTTGTTTCAGAATAACAACTCCATCCAAATTTATATTCATCTTTAATTTCTATAGATTTATCATCTAATTTATTGTCTCCAATTTGTTCATTGATGTAATTTGGATCTTTCTGCTGTTCTATAGAAATCTCATTCTCTAAATTAGTTTCTTCTGAGTTAGTTTGTTCTTCTTTAGAATTCATTTTTTTTGTTAATCCTTAAAATTATACTTATCAGAAGTCAATAATTTCCAGTCTCCTTGTCCATTTAATTCTAAAATATTCTCGTGAAAATCCTTTAAGCTAGGTCTATGTCCAACGCTAATAAGAGAAAGTTCTCGTTCCTTTAGTAGAGTATATAGTTTTTTTTCAGTGTTAATATCTAAAGCACTTGTTGCTTCATCAAGTACTGCAAATCTTGGAGAATTTAGTAAGAGTCTTGCAAAAGCCAACCTTTGTTGCTCGCCTAAGGAAAGAATTCGTGGCCAATCTTGTTTGATATCAAGATTAGGATACCGATCTACTAAAGTTTTTAAATTTACTTCATGAAGTACAGAAGTAAGATGTTCATCACTAAATTTCTTAACTTCTGTGGGATAACATAATTGTTCCCTTAAAGAACCAAGTAACATATATGGTTTTTGAGGTATGAATAATAATTCTCCAATTTTTGGTTTTTTAATTACTCCCTGATCGGGTTCCCATAAACCACTAATCATTCTTAGTAAAGATGTTTTTCCGCACCCAGATGGTCCTACAACCAAAAGTGATTGATTGTTGTCGATGCTCAAATTTAAATTTTTAATTATTGTTTTATTTGATCCCGGTGGGCAAAGGTCAGCATTATTAATAAGAATTGAGGGGTAATCTGAAATAACGTTTTGATTGGTTGTTGGATTGGTTTGACTAATGGATTCAACTTTTGATTGGAATCCTTCTAATCTGCCAATACCAGCAGTAAATTTTGCAAGTTCTTCTATTTGATTAACAATAAAAAATAACGAACCTTCGACCATTCCAAATGCAAAGCTTGCCTGAATAAAGCGTCCATAATCAATATCACCTTTAAAGTAAGGGATTGCCATTATTAAATATGGGAAGAAATTTCCAGCATAATTAATGGATCTTCTCATAACGTCTATAATTACTCTCCATATAATCAGTAAATTAAAGTTTCTCACCACTTCTCCTAAGCGTCTTTCAGTTTCACTTCGTTCAGGATTCTCCCCAGAGTAAAAGGCTATTGATTCAGCATTATCTCTAATATGTACTAAGCCGTATCGAAAATCTGCTTCATATCTGAGTTGATCAAAGTCAATCTTTACAAGATTTTTTCCAGCAATTAAAAGGATAGAAGTTGCAAATGCAGCGTAACCAAATAAAGAAAAAGTAAGTGTTGTACTAATACTCCATAAAATAAGAATATTAAGTGAAAATGTTAGTAGGGCATCAAAAATGCCTAATGTGAAAGAGAGACTTTGACCTGTAAAAGCTCGGGTATCATCTGTGATTCTTTGATCAGGATTATCTACATCGGTTTGTTCTTCATCATTGGGATTTAATTGGTAATAAGCTTTATTAGTCATATAATCTTTGACTAAACTTTTTGAAAGCCATTCTCTCCAAATGATTCCTAACTTATATGTAAAAAATATTTGGGAAACACGTATTGGTAGAGCTACAGCGAAACAACAAGCGTAAATCCCCAATATCCGATAAAATCCATCTTCTTGTCTTTCTACTAAAGCATTAGTTAAATCTCTTGCAATAAATCCAATACCTGCGTTTATTCCGTTTACAGCTAAAAGCATTAATACAATTATCGCAAGGAATAACCAATGTAACCATCTACGATTTTTTAATTGACGTCTTAAGCTAAAAAAGCTCCCTGATCCAATTAGAAATAAGGCAGAGAAAAGCAATCCCCAACTACCAGCCCAAATTGAATTGACAGTACTTACTACACCTCCGAAATACTTTTCAAGAAAAATTGGTTGAAAGCTTTCAAAAAAACTGATTATTCCTGTAAGACCAACAAGTACTACTCCACCAACACAAAATAAAAGAGAAATTAAAAGCCATATGAATTGAAATCCATTACATTGATCTATAGGAAGAAAAAATGGCTGAGATAGCTTCCGCAATTTTTGTAATTGGTACAGTATTTTGGATTTATTATTAACTGTTTTATTCATTACTCGACAAGTTTTATAAGGAAAATTATAACTTTAAGCAGTCTATTGACCAAAGCCAATAAATGAAAGTGCCCAGTCAGGTAAATTTAAGTAATTCAAGATTGTTATATCAAATTCATGAACTATTGGAAAAGATTTATCTAATACCCACCATAAAAGAAAAGGTAGATTAAATAAAATTTGTAATTGCCATTTATAAGTTAAAACTCTCCAAATTTTTATTAACTTAGTTTTGAGTGAATCATCTAGCTCTTCCCAATTTTTTAATATTAAATTGAATAAATTTTTGGATTCTGTATTTAGGGAATCTGGGGTATTCATTGTTTTTTTTTCTTTATTTATAACCCATAAACATTTCTTTCGAGAGTTTTAACCTGGGGGCCAATTCATTTTTCTTCCAGATAAAAAATGAATATGTAAATGAAAAACTGTTTGTCCCGATTCTGCTCCAGTATTAATTACTGTTCTCCAATTAGTTAAATTTTTCGATTTAGCTATTTTGCTACCAACAAAAAGTAAATGCCCTAACAAATTTGCATCTTCTTCAATACAATCTAATAAACTTATAATTGGCTTTTTTGGAATAACTAAAAAATGTACTGGTGCTTGTGCTTGAATATCATTAAACGCAATACATAAATCATCTTCATAAAGCTTATCGCAGGGTATTTCTTCATTAATTATTTTTTGAAATATTGTAGTTTCAGTCATTAGATTAATTAATAAAAATTACGTCTTTTTCGTTGAACCCTTCCTTTATAAGTTCTTTGTTCAAATCATCTTTTGATGTAACTCTGTCAACAAATAATATTCCGTTTAAGTGATCCATTTCGTGTTGAATACACCTCGCCAGAAGTCCATCTGCTTTCATTTTACGTGGTCTCCCCATTTCATCTCTAAATTTTAATTTTATTGTTGATGGTCTTACTACATTCAAATATACCCCAGGGATGCTTAAGCAGCCTTCTTCGTATGAATTAAGGGTTGTTCCAAAGTCTGTAATTTCTGGATTGATTAATATTAGAGGTTCTGCTGCTGAATCTTCAAAATTTACATCTATGACAAGAAGCTCTTTGTTGATACCAATTTGAGGTGCTGCAAGTCCAATTCCTTTAGCTGCATACATGCTTTGAAGCATTTCTCTAGCAAGTTTTCTAATCGATTCGTCAACTTTAGTTATTCTTTTGGAATTTTGTCTTAACACATCATCCCCAAGTTTATAAATATCTAGAGATGGCTTACCTGTTTGTTCTTTTGCAATTTTTTCTGAGCTTCCATTTGTTCTTGACTTTTTTGCAAGTTTTGAAAAATGGTTTGCCACGTTAAAAAAGTTTTTAGATAAGAGTTTAGCTATAAAAATACTAGCACTTTAATTTACTTTCTTTATATTTTTGAAATGAGACATGATTATAAGTTAAATGTTAGGCAAACTGAATCTAAAAAAATTGCTTTCAAGGAATTAACTATTATTAGGGATATCACTTTTTGGATTGATGTTGTTGGTGAAAGTCAAAATGAAAATGCCATTTTTGCAAGACCATTTAATGTCAAAGAAGCTATTCCCCAGCAATTAACAAGTAAGAAATATAAAATTAAAAATAATTTTCATGGATATGGTGGTAAATCTTATAAATGTATAAATTTTAAAAATAATTTTTATTTAATATGGATAGATCAGATTACCAAGGCAGTATGGTTTCAAATTTTTAAAGAAGCAGAGTCAACTGATATAAGCCAAAATAAATATCTCGTTTCAGTTCAAGAACCTAATCAACTATCTAAATCAATTCATGGAAATTTTGATTCTTCATTTGTCATTTCTAAAAAAAATTTATTGTATGGAATTTGCGAAATTAATAATAGAGATTATTTATTTTCTTTAAATTTAAAAAAAACTAAACAAGATATTCATCGAATAAAAAAATTTAAAAATTTTGCTGGAGAATTATCTTCTAATAGATCTGCTAACTTACTTTCCTGGATTGAGTGGGATTCTCCATATATGCCTTGGGAGAAAAATGAGCTGTTTTTTGCTCAAATAGATCACAATGGTGAGATACAAAAAATAAAAAAATTCTCAAATAAGCTGATAAATTCCAAAAAAAATGTTTCTTTTTTTCAACCCTATTGGATAAGTGAAACACATTTGGTATGTTCTGAAGATAGTTCTGGATGGTGGAACTTATTGTTTTTAGATGTTAGTGAAATTGAGAATATTTTTATTAAGAAAAGAGTAGAGAGAAATTTCATTGAATATGGAGCACCACAATGGGTCACTGGAATAACATTTTTTTCAGGGAATAAAAAAAATCTATTTTGTGTAGCAAAAAAAGAAAATAGTTTAATATTGGAACAATATAAAGATCTTGAATTCGTTAAAGAATTTTCTACTCCTTTTACCTCAATTAGTGATTTCAGTGTTTTTCGAAAAAAAGTTCTTTTAAAGGGTTATGGATCTGATTTTTTGGGAATTGTATTTGAAATTGATTTTGCAAAAAAAGTTTTATCAAATTTTTCTGAGCATAATCATTTTGATCATATAAAAGATTGTTCAAAACCTGAAACATTTTGGTTTAAAGGTTTTGAAGATAAATCAACTCATTGTTTTCTTTATAGACCGCTTGTTGAAAATTTTAGAAAGCCACCGCTCCTTGTTAGAGCACATAGCGGACCAACTTCATGTTTTGATGGATCATATAATTCTGAAGTTCAATATTGGACGTCGAAGGGATTTTTTGTTGCTGAAGTCAATTATGGAGGATCATCAGGATTTGGCAAAGCATATAGAGAGAGGTTGAATTATAAATGGGGCATTGTTGATTCTTATGATTGCAAAGCACTAGTTCTTGAATTGATTAAATTAAATCAAGTTGATAGTGAAAAAGTAGTAATTTTTGGGAATAGTGCTGGTGGGTTAACTGCCCTGAATTGTTTATTATATGGTTCTATTTTTTCAGCAGCAATTTGTAAATATCCTGTGACTGATTTGAAGGATATGCATTACAACACTCATAGATTTGAAAAGGATTATTTAAATTCTTTGGTGGGAAATTATGCAAAAGACCATTATGATTATATAAATAGATCACCGATAAATCATATTAACAAAATAAAAAAACCTATCTTATTATTTCATGGAAAAAAAGATACAGTTATTTCTTATAAACAAACTTTAAAAATTCAAGAAATTTTGATTCAGAATAATAAATATTCAGAAGTTATTTTTTTTGATAATGAAGGGCATGGTTTTAGAAATATTGAAAATAAAGAAGAAGTAATGCAAAAATCTCAGAAATTTTTAAAAAATGCTTTGAATATTTAAGAATTGATTTTTAGAAAATCAACAGTATCTTTTAAATTTTCTATAAACTTATCAATCTCTTCCTTATTGGTTGTGAAATTCATGCTGATTCTAGCTGTTGATTTAATTCCGATATATCTGTGAAGAGGTTGACAGCAATGGTGGCCGCTTCTGATGCAAATTCCTTTTGAATCAAGAATTTCAGCAATATCATTTGAATGAATATTTTTTATATAAAAGGTGGCAAGTGAGGCTCTGTCTGGATCTATCTCCGGTGATGGGCCTATGATTTCAATATTTTCTATTTGATTTAATTTTTCAAATAAATATTTAGTAATAGTTTTTTCATATTCATGAATTTCATTCAATCCAATATTGTTAATATAAGTGATTGCTTCTGCAAGACCTATTGCTTCTGCAATGGCTGGAGTTCCAGCTTCAAATTTGTGTGGTAGCTCTGCCCAAGTACTTGTCTCTTCAAAAACATCTTGAATCATTTCGCCACCTCCAAAGAGAGGAGGAATTTTTTCTAGGATTTCTTTTCTTGACCAGAGGAAACCAATACCTGTAGGACCGCATAATTTATGTCCTGATCCGGCTAAAAAATCTATATTAAGATCAATCACATCCAGTTTTTGATGAGCCAAACTTTGGCATGCATCTATTAACACTAAAGAACCTTTTTGTTTAGCTAATTTAGTTATTTCTTTGATTGGATTACAGCAACCTAGAGTATTACTAACATGAACTATACTAACGAGTTTAGTTCTAGATGTTAGTTTTGATTTAAAGTCGTCTATATCTAATTTCCCATCTTTATCTATACCTATAAATTTTAATTTGCATTTATTTTTTGCTGCAACCATTTGCCATGGAACAATATTGCTATGATGCTCCATTATTGATAAGAGAATTTCATCGTTTTCTTTTAATGAATATTCGCCCCATGATCTAGCTACTATATTGATTGCCTCAGTAGCATTTCTTGTGAAAATAATTTCTTTTGCTGAATTCGCTTTTATATATTGGCTAATTAAATATCGTGCATTTTCAAATTCTTCTGTTGCTTTAGCACTTAATTGATGTGCCCCTCTATGTACATTGGCATTAAAGTTTTTGTAATATTCATCAATTTTTTTTAAGACTTGTATTGGTTTTTGTGTGGTTGCAGCATGGTCTAAATAAATAATTTGCTCATTACTTTTTAAGTTCTTATTTAAAAGAGGAAAGTCTTTCTTCGCTATTTTAGGAAAATTTTGAATCGTTTCCATTAATTCTCATTTAAAAGTTTATCAAGCAAATCCCATTTATCTTTTGAGATGGGAATAAATGAAATTATTTCTTGAAAGTAAGAACTTAATTGTAGTTTACTTGCTTCTGTTAATGTGATCCCTCTTGTTCGCATATAAAAAAGTTCTTCTTCATTTAGTTGCGAAATTGTAGCCCCATGTTTGCATTTGACATCATCAGCAATTATTTCTAATTGAGGTTTGGTATCTATTTGTGCGAGATTTGATAAAAGTAAATTTCTGCTTAATTGCGAAGCATCAGTTCTCTGGGCAATTTTCGGAACTATTATTGAACCTTCAAATATTGCGTGTGATTTATCATCAGCAAGTGATTTATTAATTTGATCTAGAAATCCATTTGGGCCATTAAATTCTATTTTTGTATAGGTTGAAATCTGCTCATCTTTTTTTGTTATTTGCATACCTTTGATATTTGTTTTAGCGTTTCCCGAAGATTGTTTAATACTAATTTCAAATCTCGCGTAATTGAATTTGAAATGTAAAGATCCTAAGTTGTATGAACTATTTTTTTGTTGAATTACATTAAGAGAATTTAATAGATTGGATCTGCTTTCACCGTAAGAAACAACGCCATGATTTACGGAACTATTTTCTTTTAAGCAAAAGAAAGTTGATTGAGATAATGAAGAGTTTTCTTTACCAAGATTTACTTGTAATAATTCAACATCACAATTCTTTTCTAAAAATATTACGAGGGTTTTTGCGTTCAAAGAATTATTTGATGCGTGACTAAAAATTTCAATAGGAGGAATTTTTGATCCATTTATTTTTAATCCCAAAATATTATTTTTACAACTTAAAGACAGATTTAGTAGGTCACTCCAATTTTCGTTTTGCTTAAAAAAAGATATTTGTTCTTTGATATATTTTTGTAATTCATCCTCACTTAATTGCTGTATTGAATAATTTTTCTCTATTAATTTAATTTGGCAATTTTCACCAATTATTAATCTAATAGTACTTTGGGAATTTTTCGGATATGGTACATCAAATTTTGAATCTTTTTTATTAACTGAGTAATCTAAAAAGGTTGACAATTTTGATTTATTTGAAAGTCTCCATAGTTCACTTTTAGGATTAGGGAGAGGGCTTGATTGTAATTTATGAAGACAGATTTTTTGTATTTCTGTTAGGTTATCATCCGATTTATTTGTTTTTATTCTTTCAATAATTTCCATTTGTCTAAGTCTCTTTTATAAAGTTATCAGTCCATTCATACCCTTTTTCCTCAAGCTCTAGAGCAAGATCACTCTCACCAGTTTTTATGATTTGCCCGTCTGACATAACATGGACATAATTTGGTTTAATTTCATCTAATAATCTTTGATAGTGGGTTATAAGTATAATTCCAGTTTGTGCACTAGATATTTTTTTAATTCCTGATGCCACTATTCTTAGAGCATCGATATCTAGACCAGAATCGGTCTCATCTAATATTGCTATCTTGGGCTCAAGTAATGCCATTTGTAGAATCTCATTTCTTTTTTTTTCACCTCCGGAAAAGCCTTGATTTACATTCCTTGATAGGAATGCGTGATCCATTTTCACAATTTCTAACTTTTCTTTAACTAATTCTTCAAAATCAAAAGTATCCAATTCTTCTTTGTTGAGGAATTTCCTTCTAGCATTAGTTGAAACTCTAAGAAACTCAAGATTACTTACACCAGGAATCTCAATTGGATATTGGAAACCAAGAAAAATTCCTGATTGAGATCTCTCTTCAGGTTCTAGAGAGTTGATGTTTTCACCTAAAAATTTTATGTCGCCATTTGTAATATTATAAGATGGATGTCCTGCAATGATTTTCGAAAGAGTACTTTTGCCACATCCATTTCTTCCCATGATGGCATGGATTTCTCCGGGATAGACAGTAAGTGAAACCCCTTTTAAAATTGGAAGATTATCAGTAGATGCAGAGAGATTTTCAACTTCTAGAATTGGATCTAATTCTTTCATTTTACTTTGCATATCAGTTTAGAAATTGATTAATTAACCTACTGATCCCTCTAGTTTAAGTGCCAGTAACTTATCTGCTTCAGCAGCAAATTCCATAGGTAATTGATTAAATACATCTCTGCAAAAACCGCTGACCATCATAGATACTGCCTCTTCAAATTCTATACCTCTGCTTTGGAGATAAAAAAGTTGGTCTTCTGAGATTCTACATGTGCTTGCTTCATGCTCAATTTCAGAATTGGGTTGTTGAGATTTGATGTAAGGGAATGTATTTGCAGAAGCTTGATCCCCTATTAACATTGAATCACATTGACTGTAATTTCTTGATCCTTTAGCTTTTGTTCCCATTTTGACAAGACCTCTGTAGCTATTTTTTGAGTTACCTGCACTAATACCTTTGCTAACAATAGTTGATTTGGTCTTAGGACCAATATGGATCATTTTTGTGCCGGTATCTGCTTGCTGAAGATTATTGGTGAGAGCCACTGAATAAAATTCTCCTACAGATTCCTCCCCTAAAAGAAGACAGCTAGGATATTTCCATGTAATCGCAGACCCTGTTTCAACTTGAGACCAGCTAATTTTACTTCTCTTGCCTAAACATTTTCCTCTCTTGGTGACAAAATTAAAAATTCCACCTATACCTTGTTCATCACCAGCATACCAATTTTGCACTGTTGAATATTTTATTGAGGCGTCGTCTAATGCTATAAGCTCTACAACTGCTGCATGTAGGGTATTTGTATCAAACATTGGAGCTGTGCAACCTTCTAGATAACTTACAGAACTTGATTCTTCAGCAATGATTAGTGTTCTCTCGAATTGTCCTGAATCACCACTATTAATTCTGAAGTAGGAAGATAGATCCATAGGGCAGGCAACACCTTTTGGGATATAAACAAAAGAACCATCACTAAAAACTGCAGAATTTAGTGCTGCAAAATAATTATCACTAGCTGGAACTACTGTACCTAAATATTTTTCAATCAAATCCGCGTGATTTTTTACTGCTTCACTAATTGAGCAAAATATAACTCCATGTTCAGCAAGTTCTTCTCTAAAAGTTGTGGCAATAGAAACACTATCAAAGACAGCATCTACTGCTACATTTGTGAGTTTTTTTTGTTCCGTGAGGGGTATTCCTAATTTGTCAAAAGTCTCAAGAAGTTTGGGATCAACTTCATCTAAGCTAGAAATTTTCTCTTTTTGCTTAGGAGCAGAGTAATAAATAATATCTTGATAATCAATTTTTTTATATCCTAATGCTGCCCAATCAGGCTCCTTCATTTTTTTCCATTTTTTAAAGGCTTTTAATCTAAAGTCAAGAAGAAATTTTGGCTCTTCTTTTTTCTGTGAAATTAATTTTATGATATCTTCATTTAATCCCTTTTCTATTTTTTCAGTTTCAATATCAGTAACGAAACCATATTTGTAAGGCTCTTTTACTGCATCTTTAACTAAATTCTCGTTGACCATGTTATCAAAAATAACTTATTACAATTAGCTTTATATACTCTAACGAAAGATACCCCCAATATTGAGTTTTTTTCCTTTATTAAAACTAAAAATTAATGTCTAATCATCTTGATCCCTTCTCTAATCCATTAAACATAGAAACTATTCAAGAAATTGATAATCTTGATCTACCTATAATGCAGAAACATCATTTAAGAATACTCGCTCATTGCCTTCAGATTTTAAAAATTATCAATTTAGATAATAGTTTGGAATATCAAAATAGAAATCCTCTGAGAGAATGGTGTGATAACCAATCCAAAAAATTTGATGATAAAAAATTTAGTGATCTTTTTTATGAGCAGTTAGAATCCACTTCGAAAAAATTAAGCACTTTTTCAAAAAAAATAGGTAAAAGTATTGAGGATTTAGAGATAGATGATTTATTACTTCTAGTTGAACAACGCTGAATTCTTTTTTATTTAACTGATCCCGAAGAAAAAATATATTTTTGTTGAGTCGTTAACAAATTTAGGTAATAAAATTTAAAAAAAAAGAAAATTAATTTACATTTGAAAAAGATCTGAAAATTAATTAATTTCATTGATACCAACTGTTTTGAAGAGAAATATCAATTTTGAGAATTTTTTAGTAGTCAGAGGATCCTGACGACAGGCCAAAAAGACACACAATTCCCCAAAAAAAAGAACATACTGATCCCAAACAAAAACGGAGAATTTAAAGTGGCTGATGGGATCATGAATAAAGATCAATTACTCTCACTAACCCTCAGACAATTACGTCAAGAAGCAAGTAAATTATCTGTTCCGCTTTATAGTCGCAAAACAAAAGCTGTTTTAGTTGATTTAATACTTAAATATCAAGAAAAATCTACAAAAAAAACCTATACTACACCACCTGAGTTAAAGCCTGAAGAAACTTCTGAGTCCAATGTTTTCAACAGTAGTGAAGAAGTTAAAACAAATTTAGTTTTCTTACCCCGAGATCCAGATTGGGCTTATGTTTTTTGGCAAATTTCTGATTTAGATAGAGAAAAAGCACAATCTCTGGGAGCCAATAAATTATGTTTACGATTATTTGATGCATCTGGTTCTGAAGGAAGCAACTTGAATCAAGGAACGCTCCGGGAGATAGCAGTTGATAGTTACAGTACAGAGTGGTACTTGCCAATCCCACTTGCAGATAGAGATTACAAAGTTGAATTAGGTTACAAATATGGTTTTAACTGGATGTCATTGGCATTTTCTTCGATAAGCCATGTTCCTGGATCTCATCCTTCTGAGCAAATTCTTGATAAATTTGTACCTTTTAATTTAGATTCCACTTTTGAGTCGATCCCAGATATTTCTAATCCTGTTGTTTCTGAACAAAATGGTATGCATGAAAGGTTGTATCAAGCAGCAACTAACATTCCTCTAAGAAGAAAAGTTGGTTCTGAAGAGTTTATGGAAAACGTAAATTCAACAAATCTCAATGATAATCTTACAGACTCAGGCGCTGGTAAATGGTCATCAGGTTTAAATGATTCTGGAAGCGGAATTGTCAAAAATAGATCTTTTTGGCTCGTTGCTGATGCTGAATTAATTGTTTATGGAGCTACAGAGCCTTCTGCAAAACTGACAATAGGTGGTGAAGATGTACCTCTTGCTGCTGATGGTACTTTTAGAATTCAAGTTCCATTTAGAGACGGGACCCAAAAATATGATATTAAAGCTGTTGATGCATCTGGTGAGCAAGAAAAAAGCATATCAATGAAATTTGATAGAACTACACCACTTGACGATACTAATGAAAAAGATAATGCTGAGACTGAATGGTTTTAATAAATTAAATTAATGCTGAAAAAAATTGTAGCTTTTACTCCATTGTTTGGGGCATTAACGTTTCCTCTAATAGTTCCAATTACAATTTCTAAATTTGGTGTTAACTATGGAATTCTTAGTGCATTATTAATTTCTTCATTATGGTTTATCGCTATGTTAAGAACTTCCGAAATGCCTCATTAATTTAGTTAGATTTTTGGAAGTTTTTCTAAAAATATGAACCAAGTTAGTATAGTTAATATCAATTCTCCTTTTCTAGATCAAAAACCAGGTACCTCTGGATTAAGAAAAAGTACTTTAAAGTTTCAGGAAGAACATTATCTAGAAGTTTTTATTGAGGCAATCTTACAATCATTAGAAGATTTAAAAGTTTCAACATTAGTAGTTGGTGGTGATGGCAGATATGGCAATATTGAAGCAATAGAAAAAATTGTCCAAATATGTATTGCTCATAAAGTTCAAAAGGTTATTGTTCCAAAATACGGTTTATTATCTACTCCTGCGACATCAAATTTAATTAGAAAAGAAAAAGCTATTGGTGGAATTATTCTTTCTGCAAGCCATAATCCTGGTGGGATTGATGGCGACTTTGGAGTGAAATTGAATATCTCTAATGGTGGCCCAGCTCCTGAGATAATTACTAATAAGATTTTCAAGGCTTCACAATTACTAACTAGTTATAAAATTTGTAAAATTCAACTACCTGATTTTAGTGAATATGGAACTTATCCTTATGACGAAACTACCTTAGAAATTATTGATGGATTAACAGATTATTCTAATTTGATGGAGAAAATTTTTGACTTTGATCAAATTAGTGATTTTTTAAAAAAAGACTTCTCGTTAATCTTTGATGCAATGAATGCGGTTACAGGCCCATATGCAAAAAATATTTTTGTTGAAAAAATGGGTCTTGCACCTGATTGTCTCATGAATAGTAACCCGTTAAAAGATTTTGGAGGTTTACATCCTGATCCTAACCTTACTTACGCATCACACTTGGCTGATTTGTTACTAAACAAAAAATCTTATAGTTTTGGTGCTGCATGCGATGGAGATGGAGATAGGAATATGATTTTAGGAAGTGGATGTTTTGTAAATCCTAGTGATAGCCTTGCAGTTATCACTGCTAACACAAAATTTGTCCCTGGTTATAAAGATGGTATTGCAGGTGTGGCACGATCCATGCCAACCAGCTCAGCGGTTGATAATGTAGCTCGAGCATTAAATATACCTTGTTTCGAGACACCTACTGGATGGAAGTTTTTTGGAAATCTTTTAGATTCTAATTTAATTACTTTATGTGGAGAAGAAAGTTTCGGAACAGGTAGTAATCATGTGAGAGAGAAAGATGGCCTATGGGCAGTTTTGTATTGGTTACAAGTTTTAGCTGAGAAAAAATGTTCGGTAAGTGATTTGATGCAGAATCATTGGAAACAATTTGGTAGGAATTATTATTCAAGACATGATTATGAGGCAATTCCCTCAAATATTGCTAATCAAATCTTTGATAATCTAACTTCTATGCTCGAAAATTTAAAAGGAAATAGTTTTGCTGGCCATTTAGTTAAAGTTGCAGATAACTTTTCATATTTAGATCCCGTTGATAATTCTATAAGTGAAAATCAAGGTTTAAGATTGGTCCTTGATGATAATTCTCGAGTAATTGTGCGTCTTTCTGGAACTGGAACTAAGGGTGCAACATTAAGACTTTACTTTGAGAAATTTTTCGATCCTCAACAGAATCTTTCGTTAAATCCTCAGATCGCTTTGAAACCTCTAATAGATGATTTAGATGCTTTATTGAACATTTCAAAACTTACTCAAATGGAAACTCCTACAGTAATTACATAGAATTGAAAGTAATGATTTTTTGATTTTATTAATATGCATTCAGAAAATTTATTTACTAATTATTCTCAAATAGAAAACAATTCACCTTTGGCAGATAAATTAAGACCAAAGAATTTGGAAGATTTTTTTGGTCAACAACCAATCCTGAATGAGAATTCACTTTTAAGAAGTGCAATATTAAACGATAAGATTAGTAATTTTATTTTTTCTGGCCCTCCAGGCGTTGGAAAAACTACTCTAATTGAAATTATTTCTTTTAATACGCGGTCAAAATTAATTAAGTTAAATGCAGTATTATCAGGTGTTAAAGAATTAAGAAATGAAATCGCTAATGCAAAAGATAGATTAATAAATTCAAAAAGAAAAACAATTTTATTTATCGATGAGGTTCATAGATTTACATCAGTTCAGCAAGATGCTTTATTACCTTCAATAGAAAATGGAACTATAACTTTTATTGGTGCTACAACCGAAAACCCCTTTTTTGCAGTTAATAAAGCGCTTGTTAGCAGGTCGCGTATTTTTACATTACTTCCTTTGGCAGGAAATGATTTGCAAAAAATAATACAAAAAGTCATCACTTACTATTCAAAACAAAAAGATTCAAAAAAGGTTTATTTAACTCAAGATGCTATAAGTCATTTAATTAAATTTTCTGGCGGAGATGCAAGGATATTAATCAATGCGCTAGAGATGGCCATTGAAACAACTGCTGAAAATGATGCTAAAGAAATCAATATTAATCTCTCAATAGCAGAGGACGCACTACAAAAGAAAAATATTGTTTACGATAAAAATGGCCAAAATCATTACGATGTAATAAGTGCCTTTATCAAGTCCATAAGAGGTTCTGATCCAGATGCAACTTTATTCTGGCTTGCGAATATGCTGGAGGCTGGTGAAGATCCTAATTTTATTTTTAGAAGACTACTTATATCTGCTAGTGAAGATATTGGGATAGCTGATCCTAATGCCATAGTAGTAGTACAATCCTGTTGTGATGCTTTTGATAGAGTTGGTTTTCCAGAAGGATTATATTTTTTAACTCAGGCTTCTTTATATTTAGCTATTTCTCCAAAAAGTAATAGTACGAAAAGTATTTTTAAAGCAATTGAAACAATCAAATCTACCAATGCTTTTGATGTTCCACTTCATTTAAAAAATAATTCTAATAGTTATGTCAATCCTCATAATTATCCAGGTAATTGGGTCATACAAGAATATCTTCCCAAATCTTTAAGAGGTTTAAAAATATGGAAACCAAATAATAATGGATGGGAAAAAACTCAATATGAAGAACTGCTAAGAAGAAAAGAAAATTAAAAATTTTTCGAACAACAAATAATCTCAGGATTAAAAGAAGTTTTTTCTTCGTAGGCTAAAGCAATAGTCCAATTATGGAAGTTAATCTGTGAATAATTTAAATGTATATTTTTCTTCTTATGAATTAACTCTTTTGGCTTTTCAAAAAATTGCCAATATTTAATGTCTTTAGCTAATTTTCCTTGATCCCATTTTATAGCCGCTTCAACAGCACACCATTGATTTAATATCATATTTTTTGTTAAATAATTATTATGGTTTGATTTATTGGTATGAAAAAAATATTTTTTTGCAAATTTTATGTGGTTAAAATCTCTATCTGTTCTCTCAATATCAATCCCTATTTTGCCTTTATGCCAGACTATAGTAATGGCATCTTTACAATGACTTAAACTGATATTTCCCATGCCAGAGGGTAAACTTGGAGGTTCTCCAGGTTGAGCATTAATTGGAATTTCTAGGGGGTCTAAATCAAAAAGTGCTGAAAGTGATTGTCGCAAATAAGCTCTGGTTTCTAAGAAAATCTTTGATCTCGAATTTGTTAGGTTTTTTGCAGTATTAATTTCTTCTATAGTTGCGACATCTTGCACACCTTTAATCTCATAAAACCAAATTTTTGGTATTTTATATTCATACTCATTTAATAATTTCAATGGCTCTTAAGGTTGGCGACAAAGCACCAGAATTTAAATTAAAAGATTCTTATGAGAAAGAAGTTTCTCTTAGTGATTTTAAAGGTAAAAGAATAATACTATATTTTTATCCAAAAGATAATACTCCAGGATGTACTAAAGAAGCATGTAATTTTAAAGAGAATTGGGATTTACTCCAAAAAAATAATATTGTTGTGCTTGGTATTAGTAAAGATAATGCATCCTCTCATCAGAAGTTTATAGAAAAATTTAATTTACCTTTTATTCTTTTAACTGATCCTGAACCTTTCAAAGTTTCTTCTGATTATGATAGTTATGGACTGAAAAAATTCATGGGAAAAGAATATATGGGAATGATGAGAAATAGTTTTTTAATTGATACTGATGGTAACATCGAAAAAATTTTCTTAAAAGTAAAAGCAGCAATAATGGCTGATCATATAATTGCAGACCTTGGGTTAAGCTAATTTTTTATGGACAGGTGGTGAATAATCATCCCCTCCATAACTAAATTAGGAGCATTGATAATATTTTCTTTTTTAGTTTTTAGAAACTTTGTCAGTAATTGAGAGTCTCCTCCACAGATTATTAAAATATCCTTTTCAGGATTAAATAAACTATTAATCACGCCAGTAAGAGAGTGGATTACTCCTTTTAACATTGCTTCTTCTGTATTAATTAAAAAATCTTTGATCGGAATATCATATTTTTTGGGAACTTTGAGATTTTTTGTATTTTGTTCCATTGATTTTAATTGTGTTAGAAAACCTGGAAGAAGTTGACCTCCAATAATAGATCCATTTGAATTCAATTTTGTTATTGATAATATTGTTCCAAAATCTGCAATTAGCAAATCTTTTTTGAAAGGGTTTTTAATAGTTTTTAAAGCAGCAATACAGGCGAGAGCTCTATCAACTCCAAAATAATCAGGAAGATTTGATAATTGGATATCTTTAGTTTTTATTTTATTTTCTTTTTTCAGCAAAAAATTTGGAAGTTTTCCTACAGAAGCCCAAATTAATTGATCAAGATCTATATTTTCGGGAACTTCTAGCTCTTTTTTGGTATGGAAGAATTCAGATTGATTTTTAGAATATTTAGCCCAATGAAGCCTACTATTGCCTACTAATAGAAAATTTACATCTGAGACCATTGTTCTATGATCAATTTAATTATTAGTATGTATTCCACATTCTTGTTTAATCCCCCCAAACCTTGTATCTCTGCCTTTTGTTTCAATACCATCAGGACTGCTTGAATGCCAATCTCCTACAGAAGAAAAACCCTTGATAAAAAGTGGATGGGCAGGTAAATTATTCTCTTCCATATAATAAAAAATATCTTTATTTGTCCAATTTAATAAAGGTCTTAAAGAGAGTCTTTGACGAATTACGTCTATGAATTTCATTTTGTTTCTATTTTCTGTTTGAGTTGATCTAACACCACTTGCCCAGCAGAAAATATCATATTTTTTGAGACCATTTTCTAAAGGTTTTACCTTTCTCAATTCATGATATTTATCTAAATCACTCTCTTTTTTTGTTTCCCAAAGTTTTCCGTATTTAGCCTCCATTCTTGCTGGAGATAATTCACTTTGTAGAACTTCAACTTCTAAGGATAAATCATCAATAAGCTTTTCAGCGTAATGGTATGTTTCTGGAGGAAGGTAACCTGTATCTATCCAAAATATTTTGATTTTTTTTTGTAGAGATAATTTACTGACCATATCTAAAAGTACTGATGACTGAATACCAAAACTTGTTGTAATAGCAAATTGATTATCAAACTTTTCATAACCCCATGAAAGCATTCCTTGAGGTTTCATATCTACAATCTCTTGATTATATTTCTTCAAGTTAGTTTGAATATCTTTGTGGATTTTTTCAATCATTCTTCGGTTTGATTATGAGTTTAATTTTATTTCGCTCAATTTAAAAATTATTCGTATAGTTTAATAATACATTTACGCATAACAATATTTCTCTAATGAAATCAATACAAAAACCAATAGTAATAGTTGGAGCAGGTTTTGCAGGTATGACATTTGCTTTGAATTTAAAGAATCTTAATCCTTCTTTACCGATTCTTGTGGTTGATGCTGAAACTAACTTTATATTTAAACCTTTAATGTACGAAGTTTTAAGTAAAGAAATAAGAAGTTGGGAAGCCACCCCAAAATTTGCAAATATTTTTTCTGATGCGGGCATAACTTTTTTAAGAAATTGTTTAACCAAGATTTCCTTCGAAGAAAATATTCTTGAATTTAGTGACAAATTAAAATTAAGTTATCAGTACCTCGTTATCTGTACAGGATCTATTCCAAATAGTTTTTTCATAAAAGGTGTAGATGAAAATTGTTATTTTTTTAATGATGTTCACGATTTAAATAAATTAAATTCTTTTTTAAAAAAATCACAAGATACTACGTTGCGTAAAAAGTTATTCATAGTTGGAGGTGGCCCCTCTGGCATCGAGTTGGCATGCAAAATTAAAGATATATTTATAGACCAATTTGAAATAAATGTAATAGAAAAATCAAACGAAATCCTCAATAAAAACAAAATTTTTAATAGAGAACAAGCAGAGAAGGCATTAGAAAAAAGAAAAATCAAAGTTCTTTTGAATTCCACAGTTAAAGAAGTCTCAGAGACTAAGATTAGTATTTCTAGTGAGGCTGGAATAACTTCTTTGGATAAAGATATTGTTATTTGGACAGCAGGTGTTAAACCTAATTTGTCTTATTTAGAAACTGATCAAATAACAAAAAAATTTGGACGAATTTTAGTTAATAATAATTTGCAAATTGAAAACCATAAAAACTGCTTTGCTATTGGTGATATTTCAGTTATTGAAGGAATGGAGGATTTACCCATAACTGCTCAGGTCGCTATGCAGGAAGGAAATCATCTTGCTAATAATTTAGAACTTTTAATTCAAGGAAAAGATCCTTTACCCTTTGAATTTCAAGACAACGGTGAAATGATTAGCTTAGGAAAAGGTGACGCTTCAATTTCTGGGCTTGGGGTTACTTTATCTGGGAAATTGGCTTTTGAGGCAAGAAGACTTATATATGCTTCCAAGTTGCCTGATATTACAGAAAGCTTAAAATCTGCATCTTCATGGATATTCCAAAAAAAATCTATTTTTAAAAAGTTTCTTAAAAAAGATGATTATTCTAATTAAACTTTTTTGAAATATTGTTTTTGGGTATATTGAGTTAAATAAGTTTCGTATGAATTTAATTGCAGTTGTTAGTAATAATTTTGATGCGTTTATAACGGTAGTTGTTTTAATAATGTCAATAATTTTGTTTATTAGAAATGCTATTGCACCAGAATTGACTGGTTTGTTATGTGTCGGAATATTTATATCTACTGGGGTTCTTTCTCCTGAAAAAGCTTTAGCTGGATTTGGTAGCCCTTCTTTAATTACCCTTATGGGTTTATTTGCAGTTTCCTCAGCATTATTTAAAAGTGGTGCCTTAGACAGAGTAAGAGAATTGATTTCTTCTGAAAGTATTCGAACTCCAAGGAAATTAATTTCTTTAATAGCTTTTTTGATTGCTCCAATTTCTGGAATTGTACCTAATACTCCAGTGGTAGCATCCTTGTTACCTTTAATTGAAGGTTGGTGCGAGCGAAGAAATATATCACCATCAAAAGTTTTATTACCTCTTTCTTTTGCCACTTTACTCGGTGGAACTCTGACATTATTAGGTAGCTCAGTAAATCTTCTTGTCAGTGATATTAGTCAACAATTAGGTTATGGAGGTTTGGAACTATTTAGTTTGACATCAATAGGAATTCCTGTGTGGCTTATAGGTACAACCTATATGATTCTAGTTTCTGACATGCTTTTGCCAGATAGAGGGAGAGATAAGGAGTTTATTAAAAGTGGTGATATGAATATATATTTTACCGAGGTTACTATACCCTCTACTTCAGAATTAGTTGGACAATCTGTCAGAAATAGTAGACTGCAAAGACGATTTGACGTTGATGTTCTGGAATTGCAACGAAATGGAAAAGTTATTCTTCCTCCTTTGGCTGATAGAAAGTTTGAACCGGATGATAGATTAATAATCCGCGTTACAAGGGCAGACTTATTTAGGCTGCAGCAGGAACATACTATTCTGTTAGGAGAAAACAAAACATCTTTCGATGGGGCTAATGTTTTCTCAGATGATGAAGGTACTAAGACTTTCGAAGCCTTGTTACCAGCTGGTTCAACTTTAGCCGGTGCAAGTTTGAGAGAATTAAGATTTAGGCAGCGTCATAATGCAACAGTTTTAGCATTAAGAAGAGGTCAACAAACTGTTCAGGAGAGATTAGGCCAAGCTGTTTTAAGGGCTGGAGATGTTCTATTATTGCAAGCACCGCTAGATTCAATAAGAGGTTTGCAAGCTAGTAATGATTTACTTATTTTAGATCAATTCGAAGATGACTTACCTTTTTTGATAAAAAAACCTATATCGATTGCAATTGCAATAGGAATGGTGGTTTTGCCTTCGGTTTCTAATATTCCATTAGTAGGTTCAGTTCTTTTGGCAGTGATTGCAATGGTTGCTTGTGGATGTTTAAGACCTGCAGAAATACAAAAATCAATTAGGTTAGACGTCATTTTATTGCTGGGATCTTTATCATGCTTTAGTGTAGCTATCCAAGCAACAGGATTAGCGGATTTAATTGCAGTCAATCTAAACTTCGCCCTTAACGGAATGCCTCTTTATTTTGCACTTGTCGTAATTTTTGTATCTACAGTTATTCTTACGCAATTTATAAGTAATGCTGCTTCAGTTGCTTTGATTTTGCCTGTTGCTATTGAATTCTCGAATGTTTTAGGCATTTCACCAAGCGCTTTAATAATGCTTGTTTTATTCGGTGCAAGTCAATCTTTCTTGACTCCAATGGGTTATCAAACAAATTTAATGGTTTATGGTCCTGGAAGATATAGGTTTTTTGATATCGCAAAATACGGGGCTGGATTAACACTTATAATGTCATTTACTGTGCCAGCATTGATAATTTTAAATTACGGGTAATATCGTGAAATTCCCATTCTCAGTTTATAAGTTAAAAGATGCTTACAAAAAGCTATCTGTACCTCAATTTACTATTGTTACAGGCTTGTTTATTATTTGCCTTGGAACTTTAATTTTGAGCTCACCATTATGTTCATCTTCAAAGGTTGGTTTGTGGGAAGCATTTTTTACATCTACTTCTGCAATTACCGTTACTGGCTTAACCATAATAGATATTGGTGTTGATTTAAATTTCTTTGGCCAAGTTTTCTTAGCTTTTATGCTTTTATCAGGTGGTCTAGGATTAATGGCCATTACAACATTTTTACAAGGGTTTGTTGTAAAGGGGACAAAGCTAAGAACTAGATTAGATAAAGGAAAGACTTTAGATGAATTTGGAGTTGGAGGAATTGGTCGAACTTTTCAAAGCATCGCTATTACTGCAATTAGTATTATATCCTTGGGCGCAATTGTCTTATATTCTATTGGATTTGTAGACATCCAAAATAATTGGGAAAGACTATGGTCCTCGATTTTTCACAGCATTTCTGCATATAACAATGCAGGATTTTCGTTAATGTCAAATAGTCTTCAAGACTATAGAACAAATTATTTGGTTAATAGTGTTTTTGTTTTTCTCATTGTTATGGGTGGATTGGGTTGGCGGGTTATTGATGATATTTGGAGTCATAAAAAAAATCTTTCTTATAAGAAATTAAGCCTTCATTCCAGACTAGTTATTAGGACAAGTTTGTCTCTAATATTATTCGGATCATTAGGATTCTTTATCACTGAATCATTGCTAAATAGTCAATTTTTTAATGATTTAAATTTGTTTGAACGGTTAATGTCATCTATCTTCGAAACAGTTAGTGCAAGAACTGCAGGCTTTACAAATTTTCCGATTTCTTTGAACTCTATCTCAGATACGGGCCTCTTATTATTAATGACGCTTATGTTTATAGGAGCAAGTACGGGAGGTACTGGTGGAGGCATAAAAACAACTACATTTATTGCTTTAATGGCTGCAACTAGATCAACTTTAAGAGGTCAGAAAGATGTAATTATCAGCAATAGATTAATTTCAGATAAAGTTATTCTAAAGGCAGTTGGAATCACAGTTGGATCATTGCTTTTTGTTCTTTTAATGGCAATGTTGCTTAGTACAACTAATACTTTTGTTAAAAAAGAATCATTTACATTTCTAGAAATTCTGTTCACTTGCATATCTGCATTTGCAACAGTTGGTTTTGATATTGGTTTAACCGCAAAATTAAATCATTTTGGTCAATTTATTCTTATTGTGGGTATGTTTGTGGGCAGACTTGGGATCCTTTTGCTTTTAAGTGCACTTTGGCAGGCTCTAGATAAGAGTAGAATAGATAGACAAAAGAGGATTGGCTATCCTAGGGCTGATCTATATGTTTAGAATTGACTGAATTTTATTATGGCTGATTGGTGGCAGTGGTCTCAAAAGAGAGAAAATGAAGCACTCACTTTTGCAGTTGTCGGTGTTGGAAGATTTGGAACCGCAGTTTGCAGAGAACTTATTAGTAATGGTGCTGATGTTTTGGCTGCAGATTATTCGGAAAAAGCTATAGATGATTTAAGGCAATTAGAACCTTCGATAGAAGCGAGAGTTGTAGATTGTACTGATGAAGAGTCTATGAAGGAATCGGGAATTCTTGAAATGAATACTGTTGTAGTGGGTATTAGTGAACCTATTGAAGCAAGTATAACTACAACTCTTATTGCTAAGGATAGTGAAGGTAGCAAAGTGAAAAGAGTAATTGCGAGAGCTACCAGTGATTTGCACGAAAAAATGTTAAAAAGAGTAGGTGCAGATAAAGTTGTTTTCCCATCTAGGATGCAAGGAGAAAGATTAGGTTTAGAATTAGTAAGACCAAACCTAATCGAAAGATTGGAACTAGATAATCAAACTGGTATAGATGAAATAACTGTTCCAGAGGAATTTATTGGAAGATCTTTAAGAGATTTAAATTTGAGGAAAAATTATTTAGTAAATGTTCTTGCTGCAGGACCTGCTGAAGAGTTAACAGTTAATCCTCCAGCAAAATATATTTTGGAAAGAGGAAATATTTTGGTAGTCATGGGTAAAACTGTAGATTTACAGAAATTGCCTCAAAATTAATTATTTTTAATCAGATTTTTTATAGTATCTAATCCTTTGAGGAGCTCTTTTTAATCTTCTGACGCTTTGTTTTTCAAGTTCATCTCTAAATCTATCAGTATTTAAATTATTTTCTGAAACAGATGATTTACTTTCTTTTTCGAAATATTTTTTTATACCCTCTTGTATTAAAACTTTTGCCATATTACTTACTGTCCTAGATTCATTATCGGCCAAAATAGTTAATTGCTCACATATTAGTTCTGGAAGAACTACTTGAATTCTGGGGGATTTAGGCTTCCCATTAGTTGAGTTTTGGCGGGTAGCCATGAGTCAAAGTTGATAACTGTTACTTATTAGTATACACAGTTAGTCAAGGATACTATCTTTGTGTATATTATTAGTAAGGAAATTTATCTCCGTATCAATTAATTGTTTTATTGTCCCATGAAAAATTCAAGAAAAATTGATTCTCCTAAAAGGTCGATAATTGATAAACCAAAAAAAAGATTAGTCAATTCTGATTCTCACGATAATGATAATAGTGACGTTTTGGTATCAGCTGTAATTAGTCCATATTTGTTAACTCATCTGCACCATATTCTTCAGCAGTCTGAGTATTATGCCCAAAAAGATGGTAGAAAATCTCACGCAGCTAACTTTGCGAAACTAAGAAAAGTTTTATGTTTAGACGCAAGAAGTATGGCAGATGCCTCTGCAAAAGAGATAAAAGATGTGGATAATGATTTATCTAATAATAAATATAATGAACAAAATGTAGCTTGAAGTAATAATCTATTAATAAATAGATTTTAAAACCATGTCCACTAATGCTGAAAAGCTTTATAAGTTAATAGCCAACGATTCCAAAAAGAAACAAAGTCTGTTTATGACAGCCCTAACTAATCCCAAAAAAGCCTTAGATAAAATATGCGATATTGGCAATGAGTTAAATATTTCTGTAACTAAAGAAGAGATTATTGAATATTTGAGTACTATTGATGATGAGGCAACTAAAATGTGGTTAATCAAGGCTCGAGGAGGTCTTTAGAAAAAGGTTTCGAATAATTATTATCTGAATTAGGAATAGGTTTTATTCTCTTGTTGTAGCCGCCTCCACCAGCCAAAGTCCAAAAAAACCAATAACTTGGAATTGCAAGAGCTGCAGCTATGAAAATAACTACAATTTGTTCTATTCTTTTCATGATTTAATTTTATTCCACAAAATATTTTTTAGTAAATAAGCCACAGATTTTGTAAATTCTATTTTTAAAACAGTGATTAGATTTGAAGGTGTAAGCAAAATTTATTCTACAGATGTTGTTTTAAAAAATATTAGTTGGGAGATTAAGAAAGGAGAAAAAGTTGGCTTAGTTGGTTCTAATGGTGCAGGTAAATCAACCCAATTTAAGATTTTAATTGGAGAGGAAGAGCAAACAAGTGGAACGATCATTAAAGAGGGAAATCCTAAAATTGCCCATTTAAAGCAAGAGTTTGATTGTAATTTGAATTTTTCAGTAAGACAGGAATTAGAAAGTTCTTTTAAAGATATTCAAATTGTTGCCATTAAACTTTTAGAAATTGAGAATAAAATGAAATCTTTGGATATAAAAAAAAATTCCGATGAACTTGAAATATTTGTAAATCAACTCGCAAAATATCAAGCAAAATTTGAAGCTTTAGGTGGTTATAAAATGCAATCTGATGTAGAAAAAATATTACCAAAGTTAGGCTTTTCTATAGAAGATGCTGATAAATTAGTTGGCAATTTCTCAGGTGGTTGGCAGATGAAAGTTGCACTTGGAAAAATAATCTTACAAAAACCTGATTTGCTTTTACTGGATGAACCAACCAATCATTTAGATTTAAAAACTATTTTCTGGTTGGAAGAATATCTATCATCGCTTAAAATTGCTGTTATTATAATAAGCCATGATAGATATTTCTTAGATAAATTATGTAAAAAAATAATTTTTGTAGATAGAGGAACATCTGAAACATATAATGGAAACTATTCTTTTTTTGTCGAACAGAAATCTTTGAATGAAGAATCACAAAATAAGGCATATCAATTACAACAAAAAGAAATTGAGTTACAGAAGAGGTATATAGATAGATTTAGAGCTAGTGCAACTAGAAGTTCTCAAGCAAAGAGTCGAGAAAAACAATTAAAAAAGATTTCTAAAATTGAGGCTCCCATAGCAAAATCAAAAAGTCCTGTTTTTAATTTTCCAGAGTGCCCTCGCTCAGGAAAATTAGTTCTAAATATCAAAAATTTGTCTCATAGTTTCGAGGATAAAATTCTTTTTTTAGATATTAATTTAAAGATTTCTTCTGGGGAGAAAATAGCAATATTGGGACCCAATGGCTGCGGCAAATCTACATTGCTTAAAATTATTATGAAAAAAATATATCCAGAAATTGGAGAAATTAATCTTGGTAAACATAATATAATTACTAGCTATTATGAACAGAATCAGGCTGAAGCACTTTCACTTGAAGAAAGGGTTATTGATTTAATATGTAATAAGTCTCCAGAATGGTCCCAAAAAAAAGCTAGAACATTTTTAGGGGGTTTTGGCTTTCAAAATGAAACTGTTTTTAAATATATTAACCAACTCAGTGGGGGAGAAAAGGCAAGATTAGCATTGGCGCTCATGATTATTAATCCTAGTAATTTCCTTCTTTTGGACGAACCAACTAATCATTTAGATCTGCAATCTAAGGAAAACTTAGAATTAGCAATTAAAAATTATCAAGGTTCATTATTACTCATTTCTCATGATCGGTATTTTATTTCAAAGGTTGCAAATAGAATTATTGAAATTAAAGATTCAAAGTTACTTTCATATGATGGTAATTACGAATATTTTTTAGAAAAAACTCAAAGCCAAAAAATTTGATTACTTTTAATAAAATTTACAATTGGCTAAGTAAGATCACTTATTTATTTTTAGATAGTTTACAGTCCTTGATTAATCTTAAAAATACAAAAATAAGTTTTAATAATTTAAATGAAAAATTACGATTTACAAGAAAAACATTTTCAAATTTCTGATCCTATTCAAAGTTATTTTGAATGCATTACTTCCTGCGATGTAAGGGATGGTAGATGTATTTCTAGATGTGTGGAAATACTTAAAAGGAATGAAAATTAAATTTTTTAGTTATTTTGTAGATTAGTAATATCAGTAGGTATTACTTTTAATTTAATAAATTTATTTTTACGCCTCAATAATATATTTAATTGTTTTTTGATACCATTTTTACTAATTTGTTCTATTACGTCTGATGCGGTTTCAATATCTTTATCGCCTATTTTAATTAAAGTATCATCTATTTTGATTCCACTTTTCTCAGCAGGACTATTCGGCACTACATATCCAACTTTTACGACATTGTTTTTTCTCTCAGAAATACTTTCTTCTATTAGGCTAATTCCAATCATAGGATGTATTACTTTTCCATTGTTTAAAAGTTGATAGGCAATTTCTTTAGCTTTATTAATTGGAATTGCGAAACTCAAACCCGCTCCTGGACCTGATCTTATCAATGTATTAATACCAATTACTTCTCCCTCGCTATTTAATAGTGGACCTCCAGAATTGCCAGGATTAATAGCAGCGTCTGTTTGGATCAATTCAAGCTTTTTATCATATATTCCTAATTGAGTAACGTTTCTATTTAGATTACTAATAATCCCAAGGGTAACTGTGTTTTCCAGGCCAAAAGGATTTCCAACTGCTATGGCCCAATCACCAACTTTAATCTTTGCCGAATCGCCCAATTTTGCTTTTGGCCAAGGTCCTTTCCCTTCAATCTTTAGCACAGCTAAATCAGTAAAAGAGTCTTGGCCTATCAGTTTAGCGTTGAATTTTTTGCCATTGGTTAAACCAACAATTACCTTATCTGATCCATTCACTACATGAGCATTTGTCATTACAAGTCCATCTGCAAATAAAAATCCACTGCCTTGGTTTTGCTCTATCCTTGGTCGATTTTCGTTAGGCAAATCTAATCCAAAAAATCTTTCAAAATATGGATCCAGAAATAGTTGAGAATTTCTTGGAAAATTTCTTTTTTTAACATATCTTTGAGTATCAATTGTCACCACAGCTGCACCGGTTCTTTCTACAGCTTTAGTTATAAAAGATTTGTTCGAATATAAATAAGCTTCATTAATTTTTGGTTTACTTAATTGTTGGGGTATGACTTTTGCAGGATAAGTAATGCCCACAGTAATTAATGAGGCGATTAGTAATAGCTTTTGGATGTCTCTTTTCAATGTTGATTTTTTATGTTTTTCGAGAGATTTAAAACACCATATCAGTGTAATTTAAATATAACTACTAATTAAATTTAATGAATCTAGAGAATAATTTAATAACTTAAAGTAGCTAAATTTCTTTTTTTCGGGCTATGATGTAAATCATATAATTAACTAATTTATAAGTTAGATGACTATCCTATTTCCAATAATATATTCTGCAGCCTTAACTTATTTAGTTTGGAAAGCTTTTAAAGTTATGTCTAATGGCTGGGGCATATCCGATAATAAAAATCAACGATTAAGCACTTCCAGTTTTAAACAAAAAAAGTACACAATACATCCAGAACTTTTAGATAAATCTGGAAACATAACAGAAGAGGAATTACTAACAGTAAGATTTTCTAATGACAATGACTCTACATTAGAAGAAAAAGGTTCAACAACTGATTAATCAAATTATATTTAAGGAAAAAAATTGGAATTACGAACAAAAATTGTCTCAGCGGTATTAAGATCACTTAAGTTACCACCAAGGTTTCGTTTAAAAATGGTTAAAGAAGATCCAGTAAGACTTGAACTAAGTCTTACTCCTTCTTACGGTAAAAATCCAGTAATTGTTGGTATAGTTGAATCTTTAGACTTAGTCGCTCGAAGAGATAGAGAAGGTAGACTACCTAGAGATCTTCAAGGGACTTGGGACTGGACTGTAAGACATGGAAAAGTTAGTACTGGAGGTTGGAATCCTATGTTAAAAGAAGCATTGCAAACAATGTTTGATACAGGATTGCCAGCCATTGTATTTGAGGAGTTAACTGGAGATGAGTATCGACCTGTTGATGGTGTAAGACATGTTAAATAAATAATTAATTATTTATCATAAATTCTTCCTTAAAACGTTAAAATAATGTGATAGATAATCTATCTAATTATGAATAATGACAATCAACCAAGATTTGGGTTCGTAAATTTCGCAGAAACTTGGAATGGCCGCATGGCAATGATGGGTATTTTGATTGGACTTGGGACTGAATTAATTACTGGACAGAGTATTCTTCGACAAATTGGAATAGGATAGTATTTTATTTAATTTCTTCAGCTTCCACTTCAATGGTACTTTCACTAGGCTTTTTATTTAATTGATTTTTCTTACTTATATTCTCTAATTCTGCGCCACAATTCATGCAGGTTTCACTGAAACCTAATGATATTGCCCCACAATTACTGCATGTATTAATTTTAGATTTGTAAGAGTTAAAACCCATAAACACTAAAACTAACAATAGCAGAGGAATTAAAAATAAAAGAAGTAGGATATTTCCAATAAAGCTAATGAAAAAGTTAAATCCAAATATTGGAATAACGATAAGTATGATTAATGAGTAGGTAAGAAGATTTTTATTAGATTTTAGAAAATAGTTCACCTCAGTTATCCTTATCTATATTTTCTTTTTTTATTTACTAAAGTCATACTAGCAATTACTACGCTCCAACACTGTCCAAAATATAAAATCACTCCTAATAGCCATACCCACAAAGTAAGTACAAGAAAACCTCCAATAAAACCGTATGCTTGAAATCTTACTCCAAGTGAGAGAATACTTTTACTTACTGCTAGGTTCAAAGTGGTTAGGCCAATTCCAATAAGAAAAGATCCAGGTAAAAGTGGTTTCAATGGAACTTTTCTGCTGGGTAAAAGTGCTTGTAATAAGAGAGCCATTAAAGAAAAGCCAATTAGTGGTATTGCAAACTGACCAACTTGTAATAGCGGCAACTTTAATAATAAATCAGAAATAAGATTATTAGATTTTGAAAGATTTTCTAAAACGTTACTTGGGATCATCCTAAGATTTGCACTAATTTGATCTAGTACCATTAAAAAACCAATAAAGAATACTATTAAAAAGGCTTCAACTCTATTTCGGAGAAACTTTGAAGCTTGCACTCTCCAAGCAGCATTAACTTTTTTAGAAGGAATTTCGTCCTCCCAAAGCCTATCCGAACCTCTTTGAAGAGATAGATATGCATTTCCTGCAGTAAAAAGCAAAAACATAGCCCCAAGAATACCTGCTCCAAAACCTTGATCTATCAAATTAAATAATGTTGTCTCAACCAACTCAACTACTGAAGGAGGTAAAAGCTGAGCAGCAATGGCAATTATTTGTTGATCTAATCCTTCTTGTTTTCCTAGGAACCATGAAGCTATTGACAGAGAAATTAGAAGGATGGGAAAAAATGATTGAAGTGTGTAGTATGCAAATGCAGCGCTTAAATCAACACAATCAGATTTGCTCCATCGCTCACAAGCTCCCCACAAACTTTTCAGTATCCATGTAGAACTTCTTTGCATATTTATTTTCTTCAAATATTTTATTTATTTACTTAATTTTTATTGTATCTAATTAAGAAATTTTTCAAGCAATTTTTTATTTATGATGCAACTATTTTTCTAATAGTAAATTGCCCCATGGCTTTAAAATTTCAAATTTTTCTATAGATCTACAAGCAATTAATGGAAAATTAACATCGCTCAAGTCTTCTCCTGAAACTAAATTTAAAGGATCTGTTTCTAACCACTCTAAAGAACAATTGAGTTCTTCTAAGAGCAGCCAGGCTGCTGCAATATCCCATATCTTAGGGGTTGATTCTATTGCTCCGAAAGTTTGTCCCATCGCTACGCTTGTAAGATTTAAACTCGACACCCCTAAGAGTCTGATTTTGCCAGGAAATACTGAGTTTGGTTTTTTTTGTAAAATTTTTATTGATCTACTACATAAAGAAATACATTCACTTTGACGATTATTTTGGCAAGGATCTATTTTCTTGTTATTTAACCAAACCCCTTTCCCTTTAATGGATACAAACTTTTTTTTCAATGTAGGAATTATTAAAAAAGAAGATTGTGGTTTACCATCAACGAACCTTGCTACAGATATAGACCAGTAAGGAATACCGGCAGCAAAATTTGTTGTCCCATCTAGTGGATCGACCACCCAGTAAGCTTTTGAATTTGGAATTAACTTTTGACCTTCTTCACTAAGGACGCCTTCACCTGGAGCTATTGAAGCTAAGCCATCTACGATTGTTTTGTCACTCCATAAATCACAACTTGTTAATAATGATCCATCTGCTTTATTGCTGGCGCTAATATTTCCAAAATCTTTTGTTTGACGTTGACTAACCAATTCAAATAAAGAATCTAATTCACGTAGTTGCTCATTAGTTAAATTTGGTGGATTCATGTTTATAAATTGCAAATAGATTCTGTATCTTTAATTTTAGTATTATTACTACCCAAACAATTTTTACTTTTATCAAGGAAAGTTAATCTTTCTAATTCATCTATATTCAGATTGTAATTATATATTGCATTAATATTTTTTGATTTTGCATTACTTAATTCACTTTGCCTAACAAGAACATCTTTTAGAGTTGATATTCCGACATCATATCTAAGTCTGGAAAGCCTTACGGACTCTTTGCTAGATTCAATTTCTTTAAGAGTAGAGATAATTTTTTCTTCATTTAATTTAAGATTTAAATAGGCTTTACTAATACTTGTGGTTAAAACATTTTTTAGATTTTCATAAGCATATTTTTCGGATTCTGCATCTGCTCTTTTTGATTTGTAGGAGTTCTTATTTTGTCCGCCATCAAAAATGCTCCATGCAAAATTTAGACTAATAGTATTTGTATAATTAGATCCAGATTGTGCAGAGTCGATATTAGTTGCAAGAGAGTCCCCCTTTGAAAATGTGCTAGATAATGAATTACTGATATAGATATTTGGCTTATTTTGAGCTAAAAAGCTCTCTGCCTGGCTCTTTTTGATTGATTTTTGAAGAATAAGGTTTTTTAAGGAAAGATTTTTATCCAAACCCTCGTTAATATTCATATTCAATTTATTATTCCAAAACCCTATAAGATTTTGCTCTTTATTAGTTTCGAAATCTCCCTTAACATTAAGAATCTCTTTCAGAGAAATTTTATTAATTTCATGTTCTATTTTCTTTTCATTAAGTGATTGTTGATCTCGAGATAATTGAGCTTCTGCTTCAAGAACTTCAAATTTTGTACCAATTCCAGCATCTAGCTTCGCTTTAGCATTTTCTAAACTTGTAATTGATAAATCAAGTGTGAATTTTTTATTTTGAATATCTTGATATGACTTTTTGTATTTGTGATATCTGATTCTTGCTTCTTGAATTAAATCTTTTTTCTTAATCTCATAATTATTTTCTGCAATTTTGTAATTTGTTTTGGCAATTTTAATTTCAGATCCTCTTAGTGGGGCAATTACATCCCATTTAATATTCAGGGAGGTATTAGCAGTAAATTGTGATGTTTTTAAAGTAGGTGAATTGCTATTGTACTTTTTACCTACGACATATTTTGGTAACCCATTGGCTTGAAAATTTAAGGATGGGTATCTTTTGGCAATTTGACTGGAAAGATTAAAGCTTGCAGAGGCGACTAGGTTTTGTAATGATTTTAATTCTTGATTATTTAATACAAGTTTTTCTATTTCTTGATAATCAACAAAAGTAATATTTGATTTTTCTTCTAAAACATTATCAATGTAATTTTTTATTTCGCTCGATAGAACATTAAAGGTATTCATACTTAGAGTAAGCGGAAATAGTAAGAAAGGATTTATAACTCTTCTAAGCATGTTTTATATTTTTGAAAATATTCGATTAACTAATCAAAGTATTAATAATATCATTTGAATCATCAAGAACGTGAATTTTAGTATTTATTTGATTCTCAACTTCTTGAATATTTTTATCATCTAAAAATAAATCAGTATTAATTTTTAGCATAATAGATGGTATGTAAACAGCTTCTCCTAAATCCTTATTTTTCAGCCCGTATATTAGATCTTCTCCAGTAAGAAGACCTGTAACAACTTGATCTTGACCCCAATAAATACTTGGCAAACCATATAAATTTATTGTTAGTCCATTGATTAAGTTTAATTTTTTAACTGTAGGAATTAGAGCTTCATAAACTAATTTACCAACAATCCAACTAACTTTTTTTGGCTTTTTTACTTTTTGGGGTAGGTTTTGAGTCTTCTCTCTTAATGCTTCTAGAAAGTTTCTAATAGTTCCAACTCCATTAGATTCTTGTGGCATATTTTCGTAGGTTTTGTAACTAGGTAAATTTGCACCAGCAATTAAATACCATTCGTCTGCTAGCCAACAAAAACGAGTCCCAAGAGTAGTTTGTAGAGAGGCTTGAATTCTCTCTACTTGTTTAATAGTTTTTTTTGCGTATTCTGGGCTGATTGATTTCAATCCATCATTTTCAGGTCTAAATTTTGTAAGTCCTACAGGAACTATTGCAACTGAAAGTACTGTTTGAAAAGTTTTTTTGTAGAATTCAGCAAGTTCCAAAATTGATTTCTCAAGAATATCCCCATCGTTTATATCTGGACAAACAACAATTTGAGCATGTATTTGAATAGAGTTTTTTTCAAACCACGAAATTTGATCAAGTATCATTCCTGCTTTTTTATTTTTTAATAATTTTTCTCTTGTAGCGGGATCAGTAGCATGAACTGAAATAAAAAGTGGGGATAGTTTTTGCATAGCAATTCTTTCCCAGTCTTCTTTTTTTAAATTCGTAAGAGTTAAATAAGAGCCATATAGGAAACTTAATCTATAATCATCATCTTTTATATATAGGCTTTTTCTTTTACCACTTGGCTGTTGATCAATAAAACAAAATGGACATCTGTTATTGCATTGCTTGATTGAATCAAATAATGCATCTTTAAAATTTATACCTAAATTAACGTCTTGATCTTTTTCAATATTTATATTGTGAATCTCATTATTTTTATCTAAAACTGATATGTCTAAAATTTCTTCACTAATCAGAATCTGATAATCAATTAAATCTCTTGGTTTTTTCCCATTAATACTAATAATTGAATCACCTGATTCAAATCCTATTTCTTCAGCAATAGAATTAGCTTCAATACTTTCAATTTCTGCAGGGTTTATTTTATAAGTAATATTAGGAACCAAAAGATCAATGGGATTTTCCGTGTAATTAATTTCTTGCCACACAATTTAAGGCCAAATACTCTTATTTATATTTATTCTAAACTTATATATGTCTCAAAGTGTATTAAATACTTTTAAAAAACTAAATATAGGTGTGCAATTATGGGCCTTTTATTTATTAAAATATGGCATTCGCAGTTTTCTAAAACACGATTTAGATTAATTAAAATAACTTTTTTCATTGAAAGAATTAATTACAAAAAATTTAGAAGTAAAAGATAAATTCAACTATGAATCCCATAAGACAGTTGATTCATACGAAAATAGTTTTTTATCAAATCCTATATCTTTAAGATTGTGGTCTTCTTTTTTTGTAATTTTACCTATTTTTGTTCAAGCCCCTTGGGTTAGATTAGAACCAATAAGTGCTCTTTGTTTTACTTTTTTTATTGTCGCAGTGGCAATTTTTTTGAATCAGAAAGGATCCAATAAGTGGTTTATTGTTAGTTCCTTATTAATTGGTATATCAGGTAGTTGGCTTGGTGGATGTTTGTTCTGGGGATGGTTAAGCCCATTTCCTATATTACACATACCTGTTGAAGCTGTAGTTCTCCCATTAGCTTTAATTGGCTTTGGTACTAATTGGAAAATAGGTTCAAGTTTTTATATCTCTTCTTTATTTGGAACCGCAGTTACCGACATTACAATATTTTTAATCGGAATCATGGATCAATGGAGGCAAGTAATTACTGCAGATTCTGAAAATGCACCGATGATTCTTCAAAAAACTTCAGAGAGTCTTATTCAAATAAAATCATTATCTATTATCGTTTTTTTTGCTCTTATACTTTGGTTTATTTCAAAAGAAATTTTAGATTCTGGCACAATTAATACTACTAGTGGTAAAGCACTCTTAGTTTCTGGTTACGTAATTCAAACGACATTAATTGTTGATGGTATTTTTATTGTTTTAGCAATACTGCAACCAACTTTTAGTGGATTGGTTTAATGTTAAGGCCTCCATTTTCGCAAGAACCCATACCAATAAATAATTGGGATGTAATCGTTATAGGTGCTGGAGCTGCTGGCCTTATGACTTGTCTTGAATTACCCGCAAATTTAAAAGTGCTTCTTTTAAATAGAAATACTAGTAAGGTATCTTCCAGTAGATGGGCTCAAGGAGGAATTGCATCTGTTGTTAGAAAAGATGATTCATTTGATCTTCATGCTGAGGATACTTTAAAAGCAGGTGATGGACTATGTGATTTTCAAGCTGTAGAAATGCTAGTTAAAGAAGCTCCAGGTTGTGTAGAAAGGTTGCAGAATTTAGGGATGATTTTTGATCAAAGTTCTGATCAACTAGCTACTACCTTGGAAGCAGCCCATTCACGAAGAAGAGTCTTACATGTTAAAGATCGTACTGGAAGAGCATTAGTTGAAGTTCTAGAAGATCATATTGAGAATCAAAAAAATATTCTTCACTGCAGGGGTGTAAGAGTAACTGAACTTCTCATTGAAAATAAAGAATGTAGAGGAGTTCAGGTTCTTGATGGAGCAAATTTATATTGGATTAAATCTAGAGCTGTTGTTTTGGCTACAGGTGGGGGTGGGCACTTATTTACAAATACAACAAATCCTGCTCAATCCTCTGGTGAAGGGATTGCTCTTGCATGGAAAGCAGGAGCTGCTATCGAAGATTTAGAGTTCGTGCAATTTCATCCAACAGCTTTAAAATTTTATGGTGCACCTTGCTTCTTAATATCTGAGGCACTTAGAGGGGAAGGAGCGATTTTAGTTGATAAAAATGGTGAAAGTCCCGTTAAAAATCTTGAAAATCGTGATTTAGCTACTAGAGATCAGGTAAGTAGAGCAATTATGAAAAATATGCATGATAATAATATAGACCATGTTGGCTTAGATCTTCGGTATATTAACCCAGAAAAAATTGTAGAGCGCTTCCCCACGATCTTAAGTCGATGTAATGATTATGGCGTTAATCCTTTAAATGAGGTTATTCCCGTAGCTCCTGCAGCTCATTACTGGATGGGAGGTGTTAAAACTGATCTAAATGCATCTTCAACAAGAAAAGGATTATATGCCGTTGGAGAAGTTGCTTCTACAGGCGTGCATGGTGCTAATAGACTGGCAAGTAATTCACTGATGGAGTGTCTTGTTTTCGCAAGAAAAATGTCTTCAATTGTTTTGAATGACCTTTCTAAATTTGAAAAATTTGATAGATCTTTTCAAAAGTTTGATATTGAAGATCCTAAAGAAGATCAAATTTCTATAATTGCTGAAAAAATTGATGAACTAAGAAAACTATGTTGGTTAAATTTAGGTGTATCTCGAAATAGGGTAAATATGAGTAAATTTTTAAATTTCATTCAAAATGATGTAGATAAATTAAATAAAAATGATTTACTAAAAAGTCTTGAAAAAATAAAATTTGATCAAAAAATAAAACTTAGTGAACGCAATAGAAGAGCATTAAATCTTTTACTTGATTTAAAGAATAGACAAATAACCACCATAACTTTATTAAAAGCTTGTCTATTTAGAGAGGAAAGTAGAGGAGGGCATTATAGAGATGATTTCCCAGATAAGGATAAAAATTGGGAATGCCATACTAGACAACAGTTAGATCAAAAAATTCAAAAAAGATTTATTAAAAATTAAGATCTCCCTGATAGTCGGTTTTTGTTGCTAATTCATTTAAGTCACGAGTACCACTAATAATTTCTCCATATATTTCCCAAGAAGGAAATCCACTTATTCCTT